>JALSSH010000515.1 GCA_026984385.1 Ardenticatenia bacterium
GCTGGGGATCGGCGTGCGTGTGGCCGTCGGCAGGATGGGAATGGGCGTAAAAGAAGGCGTCAGATTCGGCACGTCCACCATCGGCAACGTCTCGATATCCGTTGCCCACGCCACCAGGTCATAGCGCACCCAGCCGTACCCATCGCCGTAGCGGATCAACACCCAGTCCAACGCGGCGTCGTGCGCCACAGGGTCTACAACGTCGCCGGTCGCCAAAAGCCCCAACGCAGAGTAACCGCGTCCCGGGCCGCTGCGCACATAGGCGACGACCGCCCCCACGTTGACCCAATTGGCGTTGGGTGTATAGGTGGGGCCGCCCGGGGTATTGTAGTAAAGCGGGCGCGGGATGGCGGTGGGAGAGGGCACATCAATCAGCGGCAGCGCGGCAATATCCAGCCGCCAGGAAACGCCGTCGGCGCGTACCCAGCCCTGCCTATCCAGATACGCGATCAACACCCATGCGCCGCTCAGATCGCGTGCCAGGGGCTGCACCCATGCGCCCACCGGCAGCGCACCGATCGGGCCGTATTGCAGCCCGGGGCCGCTGCGCACATTGATCCCCAGCGGTTGCTGCACCCAGTTGACGTTAGGCGTGGGCGTGGGGTCGTTTTGAGCGTGAGCGGGCGTCCACAGCGCCGCTCCGACGCTCAGAATTACGATCGCCCCCAGGGTGACACACCACCAGCGCTTGTTCATCGTTGCTCTCTGACGCTTGCCGAACACCGCGCCGATCCTACCACGAGCGTTTGCAGCGAGCTAGTGAGTTTGCGCCACAGACCGGATGCGAGCTAAGCAAAGTGCCGAGGAGCGTCTCGCCCGAGGGTGTGTTTCCCGTTCCGCAGTTTTTGCCCAACCGCTCGCCTAAACAAACGGGCCGAACTTTGCGCCCTTTGATAACCCCACGTTGCCGTGCAACTTTTGACCGCCCCCTTGCCTGTTCCGCGAAATTCCTTGACAGTCCTTCCCCCGCTGCTTTATAATTCCGCTCTGTCCGGCGCTTTCGCCGCGACAAGAAACAGGCGAAGGAGAGTTTGAAATGGGTCCGCTGCCCAAGCGTAAGGTATCCCGCACGCGCCGGAACAAGCGGCGCGCCCACGACCATCTGACACTGCGCCATTTGGTGATCTGCGACGTGTGCGGCGAATATAAGCCGGCACATGAAGTATGCCCGATGTGTGGCAGTTACAAGGGTCGTGAAGTGCTGCCGATGGACGAAGACGAAGATTAGTTCCCTCTTTTGGCGGCTGGGACAACGGGGCCGTGCCTTGCGCACGGCTCTTTGCTTTTTGGGGGAGATGGTGGTGAGGGGTCTCGGTGGCGGTCGCGGCAGGCTTGCGAGCGGCGGTTATTGTTCCCCCAAGATCACGGCGTTAGGGGCAGCGCACGCCGCACAACGCCGGGCAAAAGCTCCTCGTCAGGCGCACAAAAAATTATCTCTTGGGCGCTGGTGTGGTAGATCGCGGCGGTGTCTTGTGTGCGGAACACGATCCGATAGCCGGGGGTTTCTTGCGCGGGATAGTCGGCGTTGGTGCGAGGACACCCCAGGCTGGTATCCGGCCAGACCAGCGCCAGCAAACTCGCCAACCGCAAGTCGTCTTCCGACGCATCTAAGCGGCGGGCGGCGTCCTGACGGCTGCGGCTGACCAGCGCCTCGGCGATCGGGTCCAAGATCACCGGCTCGCCTTCGAGCGCCAACCAATGCCGATCGCGGCAAAGGAAGAATGCGCCG
>JALSSH010000516.1 GCA_026984385.1 Ardenticatenia bacterium
AACTCCGCGTACCAGGGAGCGCCGACGTATGTTGGGGTGGGCGTGGGCAACGTGCCGACCGCTACCGCCCATGTGGCAATGATCGTAGCGTCACCGACCGCGTCGAACATCTCCACGATGATCGTGTGGTTGCCGTCGGCCGGGAAGGTGTAGTCGGCTTGGTGTGTTTGCAACCCCAACCCGCTTGTCCAGGCGTTGATCAGCAGCAACCCGTCCACATAGAGCCGCGCCCCGTCGTCCACCTGCACCGTAAAGCGATACGTCCCTGCCGTAAAAAAGGCGCTGGTGGTGAAGCGCACCGAGAAATTGTCGGAGGGCGCACCGGTAGGCGTGCCGTTGATCACCGGCGGGCCGGCGCCCCAAGTATAGTTAACCGTCGAGGAAACGCCCGTCCACACCGGCGAGCCTACCAGGTCGCGGTTGTTGAAGACGGAAGCCGTCCATGCCGATCCCTGTGCTCGGGTTTCCGGTGGGCGTAACCCCCACATTCCGCCGAACACAAGAACGCCCAACGAGAGGATGAGGCTGAGTCGGAATAATGTGTTCCTGATCATAGCTGCCCGTTCTCCTGACGACACCCCTTACAAAGCCCGCTCCCCAAAAACCGGCGTTTTCTTATTTTGTATCATAGCATGGTTTGCCGAAACACGCTTGGCGTCGCCGCGTCGCTTGTCCCTGGAGTTTTGGGCCTATTCGCCAGCCGACTCCGTGCGGCCATTTCGCAATTTTTGCGCGGCTGGGTACAATGGGCGTGACGCAAAGCGTGAGCGTGGGAGCAAAAGATCATGCGCCGCTCGCAACAGATCAACGCACAACTTCAAGAGGCTATCACTCTGGCGCAAGCCGGGCAACACACCGAGGCCCGCCGTTTGCTGTTGGATGTGGTGGCCGCCGATCCGCAACGCGAGATCGCCTGGATGTGGTTGGCGACGCTGACGACCGCGCGCGATGAGCGTTTGGAATACCTGGAGCGGGCGCTGCACCTTAACCCCGCCAATCCTCGTACCCAGGAAGCCTACACACGGCTCACAGGCCACGCCTTTACGCCGACTGCGCAGGAAGCCCCCACGCAAAACACGTCCGGTTTTTTTGCCTCGCTCAAGCAAGAGCCAGCGATGTCGTTAGGGATGTTTTTTGTGCTGATGTTGTTGGCAGCGGTGGCGCTGGTGGTGCTGCTGATTGTGATCAACCAGCAACGCACCGCCTCACCGAGCGTGCCGCCAACTTTGGCGCCGGTCTTCGTGCTGCCGACCAACACATCCGGCCCGTCGCCGACTTTTACGCGCACGCCGCCCCCCACCTGGACACCCGGGCCTTCCCCGACTTCGATCTGGGACGCCCCACTGCCCACTTGGACGCCTTCGTACACCTATTCGCCCATGCCGACGCGCACTCCCTGGCCTTCGCCTACGCTCACCGCCACGCCAACAGCGACGACGACCGCTACCCCCACCGCGTCTCCTTCGCTTTCTGCCACTCCGAGCTTGTCGCCGACTTCGCTCACACCTTCTCCGAGTGGATCGCCCATGCCGCAACACTAACCCCGCTCGCGCAATACGGCTAATTATTGTATGGTAGAGTTGTCATCGGTCTTGCATCGGCTTATAAATGGGGATGCAACGGGAAATACAAACTGATTTCTATCCGTTGGCGGAGTAAAAAGGGATGTGCCGCCTGGCACAACATGGTAAAATTTCACCGTTAACTATCTGTAGAACCTACCAGGTGGCCTATTATCTATCTAACGAGGTTCATAGATCGAAGCTCAAACAGTAAGGAGAGTGGAACGTGGCAGCAATCACATTTTACGACGTTAAGCTCCGCAAGAAGGTCTCGATTGACCAGAGCAAGGTCAAGAAGGTGACCTTCACCACCAAAAACGGGCAACTGCGCTATGCGTTGCGCGCCAAGACCGATGACGGGCGCAATCTGACCAAGTTCGTTTCCAAAAAGGACTGGGAAGCGCTCAACGTGCCCGAAGAGAAGTAACGTTCAACGTAAACGTTGGTCACGCGCGGGAAAGCCCCGCGCGTTTTTGCAAAACCAACCAGCAACGCCCAGAGGCGTTTGTCTCTGGGCGTTGCTGCGTCCGGCGGGGCGAGGCCCAAGACCAGAGATATTCACTTGACGCCGGAATACAGAAAGCTCTGGATAAACTGGCGCTGGAAGAAGAGAAACGCGACCAACAACGGCGCAACGATGATCAACGTGGCGGCCATCACCAGCGACCACTGCGCCCCAATATCCGTAAGCTGCGTAAAGCGCAACAACCCCATCGTCAGCGGACGCGCTTTGTCGCTGGTGATCACCAGCGGCCAAAGTAACTCGTTCCAATGGAAGCTCACGCTCACCAACCCAAAAGCGGTCAATGACGGCCAGCTCGGCGGCAAATAGACGTGCCAGAGCAAATGATACCAGCGGCAACCGTCCACCGTGCCCGCGTCCACCAAGTCTTTGGGCACGCCCAAAAACGCCTGGCGCATCAAGAATGTGCCGAAAGCCGAGCCGAAGTAGGGCAAGGCAATCGCTAAGGGGGTGTCGTAGAGATTGAATTCCTTGTAGTAAATGGATTTGGGGATGAGCAGCGTGGCGGTGGAAAATTCGCGGATGGTGACAAAGTTCGGCACAAGCAAAACCGCCGTCGGGATCATCATCTGCAACAGCACGATATAAAAGAGGATGCGCTTGCCGAAAAAGTCAAAGTGGGCAAAGGCAAAACCCGCCAGCGTGACTGTGAAGAGCTGCACCACCAACGTCAACAGCACCCACTCGATGGTGTTGACATAATACGAATGCCCCGGGAAAGGCTCGTCCGGCCAGTTCGGGAAAAAAGGCGCCAGCTCGGTCGCTTTTTGATAGCTTTCCAGCGTGATCCGATCCCCGAACCAAATATCGCCGCGCCCCAAATCGTCTTCCGGCGGACGCAACGACACGATCAGCGCCCACACAATCGGGATGGCCCATATCAACGCGATAGAGGCCGTCACCGTTGTGATGAGCCAGCTCCGCCAAGGGCGTTTTTTGCGCACAGAGACCGCCCCCTCAGCCGTTAGCGTGGTTTGCGTTTGGGTCGCTTGCTCAGGCATTGTTCCGCTCCGAGATCAAGAAGTTGAGCATGGTCAGCACCAGCAAAATCGCGATCATGGTCACGGTCAAAGCGTTCGCCAAGCCGTAGTCCGCGTTTTCAAAGCGTTGCCAATAGATTTCGTACAGCAGCAAGTCAGCTTCCCCGGTGACCAGCTCGCGCGTGAGCACCAGCGCGTGGTCAATGGTTTGGAACGCGCCAATGATGGCGATCACGCTGACAAAAAGCGTGGTGCGGTGCAAAAGCGGGAGCGTGATACGGAACATTTGTGACCACCAACCCGCCCCGTCCAGCTCAGCCGCCTCGTAAACGTCTGTGGGCAAATTTTGCAAACCGGCCAGGTAGAAGATCATAAAGTAACCGGCGTTTTTCCAGATCGCCACAATGACCAAGCTCCACAACGCCAACTTGGGGTTGATAACCCAGTTTTGCGGGCCTGTGTAGCCGAACTTCTCCAACATCAAGTTCCAAAGGCCGTATTCCGGCGTGAAGAAGAAAAGCCAGATCGTGGCCGCGCTGACCATCGGGAGCATGGTGGGGTAGAAGAACGCCATGCGCGCCCAGCCGATCCCGCGCACGGTGCGGTTGAGCAGCACCGCGAAGATAAAGGCCAGCAACATGCTGACCGGCACGGTGGTGACGACATAGAGCAACGTATTTTTCATCACACGCCAAAAGCGCGCACCGATGCGCGTGGAAGGGTCTAGGAAGGCGCGGAAATAGGCCAAGCCCACGTTGTGCGGGCCGCGCAAGGTGCGCACTTCTTCCGGCACGCCCGGCAAGCCCAAGTCGGTCATTTTGGGGCGGGCGGGCAAGTTCGGGTGGTAATAAATTTGGCTGTCGCGCAGGACACGAAAAGTGGGGTTGATGGTGAACAAATAGACAAAAAAGACCGTCGGCAACAACAACACATAGGGCAAAGGATGTAAATGGGCGCGCCAGCTTTTCCAGCGGGGCGGCTTCAAAACGGCGGATGGGGTGCTCATCGGTGTTTCACCTCACAACGGTTCGGAGGCGGGGCGACATGCTCAGCGCGCGCCGCCCCTGCGTGCGGTAAAAAAGAGACGCCAGGAGCGGCGTCTCTATGGTTTTCAGCACAAGCGCAAGGCTTACTTAAAGACGCTCAACACGTCGTCGGCTTCGGCTTGCGCAGCAGCCAGCGCATCGGCGGGGGACATTTCCCCGTTGAGCACCTTGAGGATGTAGCCGTGCAAGATGTTGCGCACGTCGCCGAGCGACTGCACGGAGAACTCACGCCCTGCGTATTGCAAAGCGTCTACCGCGTCCGCCGCCTGGGGTACTTCCTCAACGTGCGCCTTCCAAGCGTCCAGCTCCAACCCGCTCATGCGCGTGGGCAGATAGCCGGAGTTGATGCTCCAGTCCACCGCCATCTCGGGGCTGGTCAACCATTCCACAAACTCCCAAGCAGCCTGGGCGGTTTCCTCATCCGTGCCCGCTACCAAATAGAGATTGCCGCCGCCGGTCACGGTGGCGAACCCACCGTCCTTGCCCGGGACGGCGCTCACGGCCACGTCAAAGTCCGCCTTGCTGAGGATGCTGGGCATCGAGCCGGTGCTGTGCAAAATCATCGCGGCAGAGCCATCAGCGAAAAGCCCGGGTGCGTCGCCCCAGTTGCTTTGCACACCGGCGGGGGTGGCGTTGTACTTTTCGTAGAGATCGACCCAAAACTGCAACGCTTCCACAGCGGCGGGGGTGTCGAAGAAGACTTCCGTGTCGCTTTCGGAAACGATATTTTGCCCCGCGCCGATGGCGAACGGCTGGAACATCCAGTACGGCCAGCTATTGGGGATGAGGATGCCCCAACGGTCTTCGGTGGTCAGCGCGGAAGCGGTTTCGGCCAACTCTTGCCAGTTGGTGGGCAACTCAAAGCCGTTTTCTTCCAACAGCGTCATATTGGTGTACATCAACACGACCGAGCGTTGGAAGGGGATGCTGTAGAGTTCCGGCGTGCCGTCCAAGTCGTAGTCGTAGTAGCTGTTGGCAAGCCAGCTCGGGAAGAAGTCGCTCAGATACTCTTCGCTGACGAAATCGTCCCAGGGCATAATCGCCTCGGCGTTGCGCAGGTCGTAGATATCCGTCGCCAACATGATCGCCAACGCGGGCAACTCGCCGCCACCTTCCATCGTGGTCAGCAGCTTGTTTTTTACGTCCCCATAGCCGCCCTCGTAAGAGAAAACAATGTCCACGCCCGGGTGGTCAGCTTCGTAAGTTTCTGCATAACCGTTCAAAATGTCGGTGATGGGGCTGTCTACCGAAATGGGGAAATACACTTCAACTTTGATCGGGTCTTGCGCGGAAGCTGGCGCAACAGCAACTGCACCGGCCAGCAACGCAACGACCAACGTCAACACGACGCCTAAACGAGCCTTCATAGTTCTCTCTCCTTTGGTCAAAACACCTTTGCGGCGCGCGTCTGTTTCGCGCTAAGCTCATCAACCCGACGCGCGGCGATGTAGTACCCTTAGTATAGCACGCCCTCCAAAAGAATTTGCACCTGTTTTGGTGAGGTCATGTAACCTTAACTGTTGGGGTCCGTGGAGCAGCCTTCCTGCCCCGATCCGAGCGTGCAGTCGTGTTTCATGTTGCGCGAAAAATACCTATCGCGACTCCGTGCTTAGAAAAACAGCCCACCATCGTTAATCTGAATTTTAACCAAGTTTGGACGCGCTCCCCGTTGTAAGGGAGAAGCGCAAAGGCGTACAATGAGAGAAAAGGAACAAAAGTGCTTGCCTATAAGAAACTTGGCCAAAGGATTTAGTGTGATGCTACGAACGATGTTGTTTTACCTGGCGGGGGCCTCGTGGGCAAAACATGCCGCCATGAACTTTGCCCCCATTCGGCGCACTGCTCAACGCTTTGTGGCCGGTGAAACGCTTGAAGACGCGCTCACCGCAACCCGTCGGCTCAACGAAAACGGCTTGCTCGTCACGCTGGATCATCTCGGCGAAAGCGTGAACGATGAGGTCCACGCTCGCCAGGCCGCTGACGCTTATCTAGAATTGCTGGACGCGATCGCCGCTCACGGCTTGCAAGCGAGCGTCTCGCTTAAACTAACCCATCTGGGGCTGGATATCCGCGAAGCGTTATGCGTAGAAAATCTGCGGCGCATTGTCCAGCGCGCCCGTGAACGCGGTACTCACGTCACTATAGATATGGAAAGTAGCGCCTACACCGAGGCAACGTTGCGTGTTTTCCGCACTGTGCGGCAAGATTTCGACAACGTGGGCACGGTGATCCAAGCGTACCTGTATCGCAGCGAGGAGGATATGCGAGCGCTGGCGGCGGAAGGCGCTTTTGTGCGTTTGTGCAAGGGAGCATATAACGAACCGCCCGACCGCGCCTTTCCGGACAAAAGCGACGTGGACGCTAATTTCGTGCGCTTGGCCCAGCTCTACTTAAGCGAAGAGGCGCGCGCAGCAGGGGCTTTTCTTGCCATTGCCACCCACGACGAGCGCATTATTGACACGCTGAAGGCGTATATCAGAGAACACCACGTTCCCCAAGACGCCTTCGAGTTCCAAATGCTCTACGGCATCCGCCCGCGTCTCCAAATGCGGCTCCGCGACGAAGGCTACACCGTGCGTATCTACGTGGGCTATGGCACGGAATGGTATCCCTTCTTTATGCGTCGCCTGGCAGAACGTCCGGCGAACGTTGGGTTCGTGTTGAAACACATTTTTCGCAGCTAACCGCGCACGCAAGGGGCGAGGCCAAATGCGTTATTCCAACAACAAAAAGACCTCGTCCCCTTCGCGCACCGGTGCTTCTACTTTCATCGCGATCTCTTCTCCAGGCACGCCTTTGTCTATGGCTTGGTGGTTGATCTGCATCGAGCGCACTTGTTGTTCAAGCTGAGTGCGCGGCCCCTCGATAAGCACCCAATCGTCTAAGTAAAGTTCATCTTCCAACAAAACAACCGCCACGCCGATCCGATCGAAATAGTGCGTAACCACACCAACGTATTGATAGTCCGCCATACGATCCTCCTCCGCTCAGCCTCAAGGCATCGCCCATCCTCGACGGCGCTCCAGTCGCAAACCGGTTTGGTGGGTTATGCGTTGAGCCTTACACTTTCGCTGCCGTCACCGCATGGTTGGGCAGCGTGGACGCGCGTTGAAAACCCTCCGGCACGGAACAATGACGGTACGCGGGTTCAAAGTCGGCCATGCAACATGCCCTCTAGCCGTCTATTACTCGCATTGTAGCATGAGTTTTGGTCGTGCTCGTCGCCAATTTTACACAGTTGTGGGGTTGTTCTAATGTGCGTCTTATACAGCCGCGCCACAATAAGACTTGGGAACACAGCAAAGATGCAGGAGGTCGGTATGCCGTTATACGAGTACCAGTGTACGGAGTGCGGCGTGCGCTTTGAACGGCAGCAACGTTTTCAAGATGCGCCCCTCCGCGTTTGTCCGGAATGCGGCGGTCGGGTCCAACGTTTAATCGGGCCGGTGGGAGTGATCTTCAAAGGATCGGGGTTTTACTCAACGGATCACCGTTCCGGTGGCGGACGTAGCAAGAGATCGCAAAAGGCTTCTGAGAGCAAAAAAGGAACTGCGGTAGGGAACGTGGAGAAAAACGCCTGAGTGATTTCTCAGAGGAAACTACGCAACTCTCCTCCTCAAGGTTTCATGCCGCAACAGGTTATTCGGGTGGGGGGAGTGGCCGATTTTGCTTCAAACACACACGCTCCGACGAGCGCCAAAACCCGTCGGAGCGTTATGTTTTTTGGCGGAGAGGGTGGGATTTGAACCCACGGAGCGGAATTACCGCTCACGCGCTCTCCAGGCGCGCGCATTAGGCCAGACTATGCTACCTCTCCGATTAGGGTATGAACCTGTCGCCGGAATTATAACGGTGAGCGGCGGATGGGTCAATATGACGAATTTTTGGGGAGTGGATAAAGAAGAGGAGACGACGCGGTAAACCAACGTCGTTTCCTAGGCTATTCCGCTCACGTTAGAGATTCCGCATATCCTTGACCTTATCCACTCCCTAAAATTTGCCTCTCCCGCCCC
>JALSSH010000517.1 GCA_026984385.1 Ardenticatenia bacterium
GGGTCGGGGCGCGGGGCGGTTGCGCTGGATTAAGAGCAGGACGGTTTCGGCATCATCTCGGGAGAGTAGCTTTGAAAAAGCACATTTTGCCAAAAGGCGCGTTGATCTTGGCGGTGGTGATGGTTTTCGCGCTGGCGGCCCAAGCCGCCCCCGCCGCCGCTGGGACGGCCCAGGTGCGTTTGGGCTTTACCGCGCTGCGTCAGGGGCGTGTCGGCCTGGTTTATGTGACGGGCGAAGCGATCAGCGACGTGCGCGCCGTCTTCCAAGAGCGCGTCTTTCACTTTTACCCCAAAGACGGGCGTTGGGCGGGCTTCATCTCTGCCAACTTTTCCGACGACGTGGGCACGTATCCGATGCAAGTGTGGGTGCAATACACCGACGGCAGCGCCGAAACGCTCGACCAGCCCGTGCAGGTAACCTACGGCGAGTTTGGCCGCTCGGATGTGACGTTGCCCGCACGTCTCTACCCGCTGCTAGAACCGGAGATCGAGGCGGCGGAAATGGAGCACCTGTTTAACATCTTCGAGCGCTTCACGCCGGAGCGCTATTGGGAAGACGGCGGCTTTATCCCCCCCATCAGCGGCGAGGAGATCGGCTGGTTCGGCACATGGCGGCTTTTTAACGAAACGTATTGGCGGCGACATACGGGCGTGGACGTGCGCGCCCCTATCGGGACGCCGGTACAGGCGATGGCAAGTGGCCGCGTGATCCTGGTGGAAACTCTGGCTATTCGCGGCAACTACATCCTGATCGATCATGGCTGGGGGATTTACAGCGGCTACGCGCATCTTTCCGAGCAATTGGTCGTGCCCGGGCAATGGGTGCGCCAAGGGGATGTGATCGGCCTGACGGGGCTAAACGGGCGTTCGGCGGGCGCCCATCTGCACTACGAAATGGCCGCCGGCGGTGCGTGGACCGACCCGCTGGATTTGATCGCGTTGGGGCTGGGCGTTAACGCGCCCTGAGCGGGGATTTGCGCCTGGCGCGCTTTCCCCAGCGGTGGGACGGCGCGCAGTTTTCCGAAGTGACAACCGCGCTGGCGGTGCTTCGCGTGCGGCAAGGCAGGGGAAGGGTTTTAGCCCCGTGCCCCTGCCTGTGTGTATCAAGGTTGGCGTGCTAGCCGCCCAAACGGGGCGTGACCTCTTCTTCCAGCATAGCGCGGGTGATCGCCCCGGGCCGCCATGCCTTGACCAAACCACCTTGCGGGTCGATCAAAAACGAGGTGGGAAGCGCGCTGCCGCCATAGCTGTTAAAAACGCGCCCGTCCAAGTCCAACCCGACCGGAAACGTAAAGCCGTTGGCCTCGATGAAAGCGCGCGCGCTGTTCGGATCGTCGTTGACGTTGATCGCCAGCAGGGTGAAGCCTTTGTCCTGATAGCTGCGGTAGTAAGCGTGGAGTTCGGGCATTTCGGCTTTACACGGCGGGCACCAGGAAGCCCAGAAGTTCAGCAGCACATATTTTCCACGAAAATCGCTCAGCGAGAGCTTGCTCCCGTCCAGCGCGGGCACGCTGAAATCGGGCGCAGCAGGCGCCGAACTCGATGCCGTGCTGGTGGGGGTGTCTTCCCGAAAGAAAAACATCAGCGCCACAACCACGACAATCGCCACCACAGCGCCCGCGATAATCCAGCGCGGGTCAAACGGTTGTTTTTTGCGGCGCGCCTTGTGTTTTTGAGCCATAGAATTTGTTCCCTAACTGTATGCGTGAGCCGTTCAACATTTGTTGGATGCAGCGGCGCGGCTTACGGTTGCACCAGTCCACCGTCTGGGGTACGTTCACCCCGCTTTCGGCCTGCGAGCGTTGGCAGCGCAAAGCAAAAGCCGTAAAATCCAGCTCGAACCGCGCTCCCGTTGGCGCACACCACACCGAACGCAACGAGCATACCCTATATGGCAACCACCCGACGAATTCAACCGGTACGCGCACAAAACGCCGCTTTTTCCTGGCGACAGCGGCTGCAAACGCGCTTTGAAGGCGACGACCTGCTCAGCTTGCTGATCACGTGGGGGCTGATCGCTGTAACGGCGCTGGCGCTGAACGCGGCGGAGTGGGTGGCGAACGCGCGGCCTCTATTTTACGTGGGCACGTTGGCCGTGTTGAGCGGCTTCCTTTTTGCGCGCAGCCGCTTTTCCGAGCTGGTGGCGTTGGTTATCAGCAGCATGTACGGGGTGGCCGCTGTGCTGTTGACCAACACGCTGAGCTTGGTAGAAGAAGGCACGCTCTGGGAGCGTTCCAACACCTTGTTACGCGACCTGTTGAGTTGGACCACCGCCGCCGTCACCGGTGGGCAGCCCCCCCATGACGAGATCGTCTTTGTGCTGTTTCTTTCCGCGCTTTTTTGGTATCTGGGCTACAACGCGGCTTGGCACGTTTTCCGCATAGAGCGCCCCTGGCGCGTGATCGCGCCGACCGGTTTGGTCTTGGTCACCAACCAGTTTTACTATCAGGGCGCGCGCTCGCTAGACCGCTATTTGGTGATCTTTGTGGTGCTGGCGTTGCTGCTGCTGGTGCGCGCGCACCTCAAGACGCGCGAAAGCGTGTGGTTCAGCCATTATGTCAGCTTTCCGCCGCGTGTGCGCCGCGCCTTTTACCTCAGCGGGGGGGCGTTGGCGGTGCTTTTGGTGGCGATGGCGTGGGCGGCCCCCGCTGGCACAGACGACAACAGCTTACAGCGCGTGCGCGATCTGCTTTCCGAAGATACGCTCAACCGCTGGTTTGAGTTGTGGAATCGGCTTTTTTCCTCCATCGAAGGGCAGGGGCTGGCTTCCAGCAACTATTACGGCGGGGACGAGTTGGAACTCAGCGGCGCGGTGCAGCTCGGCAACCAGCCGGTGATGTTGGTGGAAGCGCCCTACGGCCCGCGCTACTATTGGCGCTCGACCGTGTACGAAATGTACGACTTCGGCTCGTGGCGTTGGAAGCATATCCGCACGGTGCGCGCGTATACGGACGCGGGCGGGATGCAGATCAACGTAGGGTTGAGCGCGCCCGGGGCACGGCAAGAAGTGCCCCAACGCTTCACGATGCTGATGCCCTCCTCGGAGCTGGTCTACGCCGCGCCGCAGCCGGTGCAGTTTGGCTTGCCGGTGGCAGTGGAGCTGAATTGCGTAGAAGACTTCGGGCGAGATTGCATCCAGCAGGGGCGCGAGGCCGACGTGGCGATTGTGCGCGCACGCCAAACGCTGCGCACCGGTGAAAGCTACACGGCGCGCTCGCTGGTGAGCGTCGCCAGCGCGGATATGCTGCGTCAGACAGGCACGAGCTATCCGGATTGGGTGCGGCGGCTGTATCTGCAGGGTGCGGGCGAGGTTTCGCCGCGCGTGCGAGACTTAGCCGCCCAAATTGTGCTCGGCGCGGCGAGTCCTTCTCCCTACGACAAGGCCAAGGCCATCGAGCGCTGGTTGCGCACCCATATTCAGTATAACGAGGCCATCCCCGCGCCCCCCAAAGGCAGCGACCCGATGGAGTGGTTTCTTTTTGAGCGGCGCGAAGGCTATTGCAACTATTACGCCAGCGCCATGATCTTGATGTTGCGCAGCCAGGGTATCCCTGCGCGCATGGCGGCGGGCTTTGCGATGGGCACATGGGACGCCGAGCGCGGCGCGTATTTGGTGCGAGAGCGCGACGCGCACACTTGGGTCGAAGTGTACTTCCCGGGCGTGGGCTGGGTGGAATTTGAGCCAACCGCCGATGAAGCGCCGCTAGACCGCCCGGGCGACGAAACGCCGCAAAATATCTTGCCGACGGTCACGCCACAACCCACACCTTCCCCCTTGCCGACAGCCACGCCGACACTGCCCGCGCCCACCCAAAGCGGCGGGGCGAACGCCACGCCGACCAGCACGTCCGAGTCGCCGTTGCGACCTTCCACCGTCACGCCGACGCCCAGCCCCTCGCCCAGCCCTACGCCGCCCCCACCGCCGGACGTGACGCGCGTGGACGACGGCGGAACGCACGTGCTCAAAGTGTTGGCGATGACGTTGGGAGCGCTTTTGTTGGTCGTGTTGGGCATCGTCGGCGTGGGGTTGTTCGTGATCTGGTACGTGGAATATCGCGGCCTGCGCGGGCTGGACGCCGTGCAGCGCGCTTATGGGCGGCTGCTGATTTATGCGCGCTGGGTGGGGATACGCTTGCCGGAAGCGGCCACGCCGGACGAGCGGCGGCGAGCGCTGGTGAGCGAAGTGCCGGAAGGCGAGCCGCCGATCAACGCGATCACGCACGCCTATATTGAAGCGCGCTATGCTCCGCCACGCCCCGACGATCCACAGCGTGCGCAATGGGTGCGCGCCGCGTGGGCAGAGGCGCGACGTGTATTTTTGCGGCGCAAGTTCGCGCGTTGGTTGCGCCGCAAGGCCCGCCGCCGTTGATGGTATGCGGCAGCGTGTAGGGCGACGTTCGGCAAGGTTGCCGAGCGGGTCGGCTTTCGCTAGGCTCTGAGCACCTGAGGCGGTGAAGTGTGGCGGGAGGCCGCGCAATGAGCTATCACGACGACCCCTTCGAAGACGATTACAGCATGTACGGCGAGGATTTGGCAGCTTATGAGAAAAAGCGCGCGCCCCGCGCTGTTCCTCCAAGCGTGCCGCGAACTTCCCCTTTAGCCCATCTGACACAACAGGCTTTTGACATGGGCATCACGGGGAGCATTGTGGCGATCATCGTGCTGACCGCGCTTTACGTGCTTTCCCCGTTGGATTTTGTGCCGGACGTGGTGCCGCTGGCCGGACAAGCCGACGATATCGCCGTCGTGCTGGCGGGCAGCGGGTCATCGCTTTTCCTGGCGGTGTTGCGCTATGCGTTGCGCTCGCGGGTGGGGCGCTGGGGCTGCCTGGTCGCCATTACGCTCAGCGCGTTGGGCGCGTTGGCGCTCTTTTGGGTCTTGGCGACGCTCTTTAGCCGCTTGTTGTAAGCGCTACGGCGGGCTTGGCTCTAAGCAGGAGGGCAATTGCGCCACATCCATCGGCCACGCTTGCCCGTAAAACGCCAGATAGTCCGCCACATGCGCCGACCAATACGCCGGATCGTGCTCGCCGGTGGGGTTGATGATGTATTCCAGCGCGATGCCACGCTCGCGCAAAATCTCCGCCATGCGCGCGGCGAATGTGCCTACGTAATCGTTGGCCGCATGGTCAATATAGATACGCAAGGGGAACTTGCTCAGCGGTGCGTTGGCGGCCAAGTCTAGCGGGTTGGTTTCCGGGCCGGCGTTGTCGGGTTGGAAGTGTGGGCTATGGCCGCCCAGCGCGCTGAAGAGTTCCGGATGGCGTAGCGCAATGCTGAAGGCCCAAAACCCTCCGCGAGAAATACCGCCGATGGCGCGTCCGTCGCGGTTGCCCCACAGACAAAAGTCACGCTCCACAGCGGGGATCAGCTCTTCCAAGATAAGGGTTTCATAGGAGGCGTCGTCGGGCTGGTCGTTGAGTTCGGCGAGCGTGCCGCCGTCCGGCATGATCAGCACCATAGGCGGGAGCGTGCCTTTGCTCACCCCGCGATCCATCACATCCGGTGCGCCCAGGTCTACCCACATGGTTTCGTCGTAGCCCGTGCCGTGTAGCAGCACGACATAGGGATAACGTTGCAGCGTGTCGTAAAAACACGGCGGCAAGTAGACTTGATAGGGCACTTCTGCGCCAACCACGTTGCTATAGAATGTGGAGCGGAAAACCTGGCCCGTGTTTTCGTGGCAAACAAAAGGCGTGGCGGTAGGCAGCGCGGTTGGGATAGGCGTGGCGGTGGCGGTTGGGATGGGCGTGTTGACCACGCCGCCGCCGGTCATGCCGACGGTGCTAACCGGTGTGCTATCGAGCGGTGGCACGGTAGCCGCCGCCAACGGTGTGCCGGGCGCGACGGGCGATTGGCCGGTGACGACCACGTAACGCGGCGCTTGTTCCGGCGGCGCGAGGGGTTCGCAGGCCAGCAATGCGCCGACCAGCGCACTGAATAACAGCGAGATGAAGAAAATGGGGCGTTTTGTGCTCATGGTCGCCGATTATAGGCGCGTCTGCCTTTGGGGACAACTTTTAGGCGCAGCTAGAGTCGCCCCTCTGCGCCAATGTTGTTGAAGCAAGAATACGGGATAAACGTTCGAGAGTGGAGCGCTCCCCGTAGAAGACGGGAGCAAAGATGTTTTGATTGTCAAAAGCTCGCCAAATGCCTTAAGATCGTGATAGCTCAAGTCTCTTGACTGAGCACACGCCGTATCTGGTCTTGTTGTCAGTGAGTGAAGGAGATGCCTATGGCCGAACCGCGTGAAGTTTCATGCGCTCAGACGGCGCGAGGGCCATTGACCGCCGCGCCGGAGCCGGAAGTTTCAGAGACTGCTACACCATCGAAGGAGGTCGAAATGATTGCTCGTGTAGGAAAACCCGCGCCGGACTTTGAAGCGATGGCCTATCATCAGGGCAGCTTCAAAAAGGTGAAGCTCTCGGACTATGAGGGAAAGTGGCGCTTGATCTGCTTTTATCCCGGGGACTTCACCTTCGTTTGACCGACCGAACTCGCGGCAGTTGCCGCTGCACATGACGAATTGGAAGCGCTGGGCGTGCAAGTGCTCTCCCTCAGCACGGACAGCCATTATAGCCACAAAGTTTGGCACGACGAAGAGCTTTCTAAGATGGTGGATGGCGGCATCCCCTGGCCGATGCTTTCGGACGCAGGCGGACGCATCGGGGCCATTTACGGCGTGTACGACGAAGAGGCCGGCGTGGACATTCGCGGGCGCTTCTTGATCGACCCCGACGGCGTGATCCAGGCTATGGAAGTCCTGACACCGCCGGTCGGGCGCAATGTGCACGAGCTGATCCGCCAGATTAAGGCGTTCCAGCATGTGCGCGCCACCGGCGGCAAGGAAGTCACGCCTGCCGGTTGGCAACCCGGCGACCCCATACTAAAAATTCGGCCCAGCTTGGTGGGCAATGTATGGAAAGAATGGAAGCCGAAGAAATAACCGTCCCGTACTGAGCGAGAACGTGGCGGGGCAGGGAAACGTGCCCCGCCTTTTTTTGAAGTACTTTATGCCCAAAAGTGCCCTCAACGCCCAATGGGGAGATTATACAAAAGTGCACTTCCACGCTACACTATGCCGCGTTGACCCTTTGGACATGCGAACTAAACGGTGATAGAGAGCCTATGAGCGACCAACACGACCCCTTATACAATCCGGACGCTGAGCTGCACGACGAGGCGGAAGACGAAGAAGAGATCGAAGCGTATTGCATGTCGTGCAGGGAAAAAACGCCCATGGAAAACCCCCAACCGATCTGGACACGACGGGGGGCGCCCGGGTTGCGCGGCACATGTGCCCATTGCGGCACGACCGTTTTTCGTATGGGCAAAACACCCGCCCACGACCGTTTGCGCCGCCCCAAGCCGATCCAGGTGGCCGGTAAGGAAGGCGCGCGCGGCGGGCACAAGTTGCCGACCTCCGTCACGTATATCAACTACAGCGTGCAAGATGTTGAATTTGCAGAAATTTTGGCCGAAGACCTGAACCGAATTGGGATGCCGACATGGTTGGCGACCACTCACGCGGACGATGTGCAGTGGGCGACCGGTGTCCATCCGGCGCTGGTGGAATGCGACAAGATGATCGTGGTGCTCACACCGTTGGCCGCCAGAGCAACCCATGTGCAAGAAGCCCTGCAATTCTTCTTGGATCACCGCAAGCCGATTGTGGTCGCGCTGTTGGAAGAGACCGAAATTCCGGATACGCTCCGCCGCAAGCCGCGTTTTGACTTTCGCGGGGATGACTACAAGCGACAATTTCGCCAGATGGTGGAGGCGCTTTCCGGCTAGGGGCTGGCGCTCAATAGTCGCGCAGGATCAAAAACGCGGCCAGACGGCGAATCTGCTCTTGGGTGGCGTTATCTATGCCGGTGGTTTCCAAATGCTCTAGCGCGGCGATGTAATGAGCCTCGGCCACCCGTCCGGTTTGGGTCGCTGCGTCCACTCGCTCCAAAATCGCCAGCACCGTTTGTACGTCCGCCTCGCCGAGTGTTTCCCGAGCGTAGATGCGTTGCAAAGTGGCGCGGTCGGCTTCGTCGGCGCGCTCTAGCGCCA
>JALSSH010000518.1 GCA_026984385.1 Ardenticatenia bacterium
CGCGTGGGTGGAGCGACCAGCGGCGGCGACTCCTCGATCTGACCGCCGCACGCGCTCAGCACCACCGCCAGCGCCAGGAACAACACGCCCCAGCGCCTCATTGAGCCAGCTCCGCGTCCGCGTAAAAGGCCCAAGCCAGGAAACGGTCTATATCGTGCTGGATCATGGGGTTGAAAAGTCCCAGTGGCAAGCCGTTGAGGCCGTGCCGACCTTCCGGCACGCGCAAGAAAACCGTCGGGACACCGACCGCGCGCAGCGCGTTGGTCAGCAAGGCGCTGTGTTCGGGGGGCACGACGCGATCCCATGTGCCGTGTACCAGCAGAGTAGGAGGCAAGCCCGCGCGCACGTGTGTAATCGGCGAGGCGAGCGCGTAAGCCTCGCGCGCTTCGGCGGGCAACCCACCCAAAAAGCGCGCCACCGCGTTATACGGCTCGGCGGGCCAAAGACGCAAATCCGCAGGCGCGCCCACCGCGACCACCGCGACCACCGCGCGCACGTTCACGTCTGCCGCGTCGTGATAGCAGCTTGCGCTCAGGCGCTCGTCCCCTGCCGTGTACGCGGCCAGCAGCGCCAGATGACCGCCCGCGCCCGCTTGCCCCAGCAACGCGATCCGCGCCGTATCCACGCGGTAGCGCTCCGCGTTGGCGAGCACCCAGCGCAACGCGCATTTGACGTCCGCCAGCGGCGCAGGCCAGACGCTGCCTAAGCGATATTGCACGTCAAAGACCACATAGCCGGAAGCGGTCAGCCAACGGTTTTGCAGCCCCCAGCCATAGCGTCCTTTGTCGCCCTGGCGCCACAGCCCGCCGTGCAACACGATCACCGACGGACGGAGCGCGTCGCTCTTGCCCGCCGGTTCGTAAATATCCAGCCGCAGCGGATCGCCATCCGGCGCGGCGAAAAGCACGTCATGCGTTGTGCGCACGCGCGCCCGCAAAACGCCCACTAGCGGCGCGAGTAACTCGGTGCGGCGTTGCTGGACAAAGCGGCGGTGCACTTGGGGCGGGATTTCGCTTTGCCAGCCCATGCCCAACCCCTCGCGCATGGCCTCGGCAAAGCGCAAGCTCGCGTCCTCGCGGCGCAACCAGCGCCACAAGCCCGCCGCCAACCCTATCGCGCCGAGCCAAAATGCCCGCCAACTGCGCGCGCGTAAACCTTTCCACATTGCCGCCGCACCCAGCCATGTGCTGAAACCCGGCTCTTCGCTGGCGAGGAGCTGCGCCACGCTCAGCGGGTGCTCCGCAGGTAAGGGCAGCGAAGGGCCGCCGCGCAGTGCGCCGACTGCCGCCGCCGCCATGCCCCACAGCCACGCTCTCACTTTCCGCATTGTCGTTCCCTCCTCCCGTCGTTGCCAGCCAGCTTGATTATAACACCGCGCGCCGCGCTTTTTGCTACAATCGTTCTCAGAACCGGCAAGACGCGGCGCTGTGGGGGCGCCCCTTGCCTCCGCCGCGCGAGGGAATGGGCACGGTCGGGGAACGTTCGTCGCCGTTGAACGTCCGCCGGCGGGGGCGCGCCGCCCGTGCGCCATTCGGCGCACTACGCGCGGCAGAGCCGCGCGTCAGCCGCGCGCAGCGCGGCTAGGCGGCGCGCCCAATGGCCCACTCACCGCAAACGTTTATGCAAAACGGCGAGCGCTCGCTCCGCGAGGCGCGCGAAAGCGCGGCTCGCGGGGGGTGCAGGGGCAGTTCGCCCCTGCTGGGGGCGCGGGGGCAACGCCCCCGCCTGCTTGTGGCGAAAAGCGTTCTGGGGCATAGTTAGGGCCAAACACGCACGCACGACAAACGCACTCCCAGGCAAGGAGGTTTTGCCCATGACGCACACAACCAAAGCCCGCATAGGTTACGGGCTGCTGATTGCGCTTGTGCTGGTAACGCTGTGGAGCGCGGCGCTGCCCCAAGCGCTCGCTGCCCCGCGCGCGCAAGACGTGACCACGCTCCTCATCGGCTACCTCGGCGCGCCGAATAGCGACACGGCCAACGGCGCACAGCTCGCCATTGACCAGATCAACGCGCTGGGCGGTTTTGCCGCGCCGGATGGCACGCGCTATCAGCTCGACCTGATGACGCTGGCCGAAACGCCGACGCCGGACTCGCTGGCGAGCGCGATCAGCGCACTGGTGGCGCAAAATCCGGTGGCGCTGCTTGGCCCGGACGAAAACGATATGCTCGACGACATGACCTTTAATATGCTGGTCAAGGCGGGCTTGCCGGTTTTTACCGGCGCGACGAGCGATTTTCTCACCGACAACGACACGCACGACGTGCTCTTCCGCATCCGCGCACCGGAGCGGGTTTACAGCTATGCGCTGGCAACGTATTTGTTGGACGACCGCCAACTAACGCAGATTGCGTTGGTGCAAACCGAAGTGGCGGCCACCGAGGCCTATTTGGACTTCCTCAGCGTGATGCAGGAGCGCGGTTTGCAACCGGTGGCCCAGGTGCAAATGGCCGACGCCGCCGAGGGGTTGCTTCCCGAAGCGCAGCAGTTGGCCGAGACCGCGCCGGAGGTGGTGGTGATGTGGGGCGCGCCGCAAGACGCCGCTTCTATGCTCAGCGTGATGCGTAAAAATGGCTGGCAGGGCATCTTTGCCTATCGGCACGCGGAAGAAGCAGCACGCGCGGGCATTCTGCCGGACGCGCTGGCGAACGGCACGGTCGGCGTGACGGCTTGGTCCTACGCCTATCCCGATCCGGTCAGCGAGACATTTTTGGAAGACTACGTGCTGGCCTTCAGCCAAGTGCCCGGGCCGATGGCGGCGGCAGCCTATGACGCGATGTGGTATCTGCGCGCGGTGATCCGCAGCCAGGGCGCCGAGCCGGAAGCGATCCGCGCGGGCCTGATTGCCGGTGCGCCGATCCCGTTGGTGAGCGGAGAGCTGAACGGCAGCGCCTGGGGCAACGGCGACCTGGTGCGTCGGGCGATGGTGTATGTGCTCAGCCCGGGCGGTGGCCCGCAAGTGGTGGCCGTCTTTGACGACACGCAGCGCTTGCCCTTCGCCGCCGAGTAACGCGCGCGCATATAGGAGATTGGCGCATGGGAAAACGGGCGTTGGACATTGTCACCGGCCTGGTGGTGTTGGTTGCGGTGGGCATCAGCGGCTATCTGTTGTATTCACGCTTCGGGTCGGGCGCGTCGTCGTCCGCAGCGCCGACGCCCCCGCCTGTGCAACAGTCCGCAGCGGGCGAGCTGCCACATCTGGACGCCGCACAGATTGCCGCGCTGTTGCCGAACGTGGAAGCGTTGCCCGCCGCGTTGCAAAACGGCGCGACGGCGCGCGCTTACACGCACAATTTGGACAACGAGCAACACGCGCTAGACCGCGCGGCATCGGCGTTGGCGGAGCGTTTCGCCGCGTTGCGCAACACCTATGAATGGCACAGCGCCAGCGGCGTGGAGTTCAACACCTGTGCAGCCGCCGCAGGGGTAAGCAGCGTGGCGGTGGAAGTCAGTCAATTGCCCTCGGCACAACTGGCGCGCGCCTTCATTGACGATCCGTCGGTGCGTGGCTATTACCTGGCGCAAGGTTTTGTGCCGAACGAGGTAAAGAGCGTACACGGCTGGGCGCTGACCGCTGGCGCACCGCAAGCGGGCGGGTGCTATGAGCAGGAATACAGCGTGCAGCTCTTTTTCGACCATCGGGGGCTGCTTTTCCACTTGCAAGCCGCCGCCGACGCCGAAGACCCGTCCCCCGCGCGTGAGGTTTTGAGTGCGCTTGTGCCGGAGCTTGTCGCGCGGGTGGACGCGCTGGATGTTTTCGCCGAAGCGCCACCGCCCACTCCGACGCCGCAGCCGGTGGCGCGCTTGCTCACCGACGCGGTGACGCTTGAGGGGCTGGACTTGTACTTGCCCTCGGTGCGAGATTGGGACTTGGCCGCGCCCTACTTCACGGATCGGGAGGAAAGCCGCCGCTTTGAGCTGACCGAGTTGGTCGCCTTTTATCGCGACTTGGGCATCACCACGCTGGCAGACGCGATAGACCGTGCCGGTCGGCGATACGGGCTGATCGGGCAAGAGGTGCGCGTGTGGAAGCCGGACGAAGGTTGCCCCCCCGCGCCCGATCCGTTGCGCGTGGAGGTGGACTTGGCGCTTTTTGAACGTCCGGCAGGCGCGCAAGCGTATATGTTGGATGCGAACGTGCAAGCCGCCTGGCTGAGCACGGGCCTTTTCACCGAGTTTATGAGCGAGGCGGGCGCGGTTTATGCTTTCGGGCAGATGGGCCATGCGTGCGGCGCGGTGCAGATCGTGCAAAAGAGCGTGCCTTTTGAGCGAATGCTGATCACGCTCTCGCTGACGTTGCCCGCGTCGTTGCCGCGCGCGGACGCGGTGGCGCAGCTCGACGCGATGAGCGAGGCGGCAGTTGTGGGACTGTACACGGAGCGTTTGCGGTAGCGCAGGGACGGGGAGCGTCCACCGCCGTTGAGCGTCCGCCGGATCGGCGCGCCGCCTAGCCGCGCTGCGCGCGGCTGACGCGCGGCTTTCGCCGCGCGTGGTGCGCCGAATGGCGCACGGGCGGCGCGCCCAGCGCGCGATCGCCGCAAACGCTCATACGGTCAGCTCCGCGAACCGCGCAGCGCACGGAGTGCAGGGGACGGGCAAAGCGCCCGCCCCTCACTGCGCATCCGTCCCGTTCCCTCCTCCGTCCAACAGCGCAGTGAGCGCCTCCGGATCGGTTAGCGGCGCGGTGCAAACGAAATTTTGGCATACATACGCCGTCGGCGCGCCTTCAACCAGGCCCCGCGCGCGCAGCAGCGCCGGAACAGCGTTTGCGTCAACCTCAGCGGGCGCATGTGCCAACACAATGCGCGGTCGCCAACTTTGGCGCACGACATCGAGCAACGCTTGAGTGCGCTCATCGTCGCTCGGGCCGATGATCGCGATCTCCAGCGGACGCCGCACCACCCAGTCCACGCCGATCAGCATCATGCCCAATGACGCGGCGAATTCCACAAGCGCCCCGCTCACTTGCCGATAGAGCGCCAAGGCCGCTTCCTCGAAGCGCGTCTCGGCGGAAAACGCGGTCAGGCGCAGCAGATCGTAGGCCATCATCGCGCCCGCCGAGGGCGTGGCCGAGTCGTGCAAATTGCGCGGACGCACGATCAACTCGCCGTGTTGTTCGGATGTATCATAAAAACCGCCGTCCTCGGCTGCGAACTCCGCCAGCGCGATCTCCGCCAACCGTTCGGCCTCGGCGTACCAGCGCGGCTCAAATGTGGCTTGATACAGCTCCAGCAGCCCGTCAATCACATGCGCGTAGTCCGCCAGATAGCCCGCGATCTTGGGCGCGCCGTCCTTCCATGTGTGCCACAGCCGCCCTTGCTCGTTCTGCATCTCCTGCAACAAAAATTGGGCGCAACGTTCCGCCGCCTGGCGATAATCGTCCATCGCCAACACACGCCCCGCCTCGGCGAATGCCGCCAGCGCCATGCCGTTCCACGCGGCCAGCACTTTTTCGTCCCGCGCGGGGGCCGGGCGCGCCTTGCGCAACGTGAAGAGCACGGTTTGAGCGGCGGCGAGGTCGGTTTGCATCTGCTCGATGCTCAGCCCGTGGCGCACCGCGACCCGCTCCAACATGTCCGCCACGTGAAGCACGTTGCGCCCGTCTACGTGGCCCGCCAGCGAAACACCCCAATAGGCCAGCACGGCCTGCGGATTGCTCACCACGCCTTGCAGAGCGGCGCGGAGTTCGGCCTCCTCCCAGGTGTAAAAGCCGCCTTCCACACCACCCGCCTCGGCGTCCTGCGTGCTATAAAAGCCACCTTCCGGCGCGGCCATTTCACGCAGCAAATAGTCGAGCGTGTCCTCGGTCACGCGGCGGAAAAGCGCGTCTCCGGTGAGCTGCCAGGCGTGCAAATAGACGCGCGCGAGTTGAGCGTTGTCGTAAAGCATTTTTTCAAAGTGCGGCACCAGCCATTTTTCATCCACGCTATAACGGTGAAAGCCGCCGCCAATTTGATCGTAAAGGCCGCCTTCGGCCATCTTGCGCAGCGTCAGACGCGCCACTTGCAACGTTCGCGGATCGTTGGCGGCGCGGTGTTGGCGCAACAGGAATTCGAGATTCACCGGACTGGGGAATTTGGGGCGTCCGCGCGTCAAGCCGCCGTGCACCATATCCGCCGAGGTGAGCAGCGTTTGGGTGGCCGCTTCCAACAGTTCCGGCATCAACGCATCCGGCGCGGGGTCGGGCGGCAAAAACAAGCTGCGCCCCAAATCGGCGGAAAGCGCACGCGCGGCCTGTTCCACCTCTTCGCGGCGATTTTGGAAGGCCTCCACGACCATCTCCAACACCTGCCGAAAACTGGGCATTCCGTAGCGTGGCACAGGCGGAAAATACGTGCCCGCGTGGAAAGGGTGACCTTCCGGCGTGAGGAAAACGGTCATCGGCCAACCGCCGCCGCCTCGGTTGAGGATCAGCGTGGCCTGCATGTAAATATCGTCCACATCGGGGCGTTCTTCGCGGTCTACCTTGATGCAGATGAAGTGTTCGTTGAGATAGGCGGCGGTTTCCGGATCGCTGAAGCTTTCGCGCGCCATGACGTGACACCAGTGGCACGCCGCATAGCCGACGCTGAGCAGGATCGGTTTGTCCTGTTCGCGCGCGGCGGCCAACGCCTCTTCGCCCCAGGGATACCAATCCACCGGTTGATCGGCGTGCTGGAGCAGGTAGGGGCTGCTTTCGTGCTGTAAGCGATTGGGCATGGGTTCTCTCCAAACTGGGCTGACGTTGTTTGCGGGGCGAAGCGTTGGGCGGGGGCACTGCCCGCGCGCGCTCACTCCTCCCCATACAGCACGCGGTAGACGTTGTACTGCTCGTAGATGCGCGTCACATAGGCGCGCGTCTCGTCAAAGCCGATGGTCTGGATGAAAAGGTCCAAATCCGGGCCGGAAATGCTCAGCCATTGCGCCGCGTTGCCCGGCCCGCCGTTGTAGCCGGCCAGCGCCGCATACGGCAACCCGTCCAGCAAGTCCATCACGTAGGCCAGATAATACGTGCCGAACGCCACGTTGACATACGGGCGGTACACGTCGCTATTTTGGAAGTTCGGCCACCCCATCCGCTGTGCGATCCATTGGGCCGTGTCCGGTATGATCTGCATCAGCCCTTGCGCGGCAGCATACGACGTGGCGTACCCCTCATAGAGGCTCTCTTGGCGGATCAGCGCAAAGACCAACAGCGGATCAAGCCCATATTGTGCGGCGTTGGGCAACACCAAGTCGCTGTAGTAAACCGGATAGCGCAGCCGCGCCAGGAAACTCGGCGCGCCGGTTGTCGGCACGCCCGCCAGATCGATCAGCGCCGCCGCCGCCTCAATCGAGAGCCGATACAGGCGCAGATCGCGGAAGAAGATCGCCAGTTGATAGAGCGCGAGCGGGTCTTCGCGCTTGTCGTCCAACAAGGCGCGGAACTCGTTTTCCGCCGCTTCGTAGGCGGTGGTGGAAGCGCCCACGATCATCAGCTCTTGGCCGCGTATCAGGCGCGGGTCGGCTTGCAGCGCGGCGCTGAGCGTGTAAAGCGCGCCTTCTTGGGCGATGCCGAACGTGTTGCGCAGCCAGGTTTCCGCCTCGGCCATCGCCACGCCCTCGTCGAACTCAAAGACCACTTGCGCGGGCGGCGTAAACGGCGCACGCCCGTTGAGCAAATCCGCCGCGCGCACGCTGTAATAACCGCCCGGGTCGGCGTTGGCGGCGGCCACATACGCTTGGCGCGCCAAGTCGTCCTTGCCGTCCTGCTGATAGAGCCGCCCGATCCACAAATACGCCGCCGCCTGCAGCTCCCCCGACCCTGTGGCCGCCAGTTGACCGAAAAGCTGCGCGGCGGTGGCCGTGTCGCCCGCGTTGTAGGCCATCGTCGCGCCCATAAAAAGCCCCTCTTGCGCCCACTCCGTGCCCGGGTACTCACGTCCCAGTCGGTCAAAGGTCGCCAGCGCCGCCACCGTCTCCCCTTGCGTGCTATAGAGATACCCCGCACGCCAAAGCGCCTCGGCGGCCTCCGCCACGTCCGGACGCTGGTCGGCCAGCTCGGTA
This sequence comes from Ardenticatenia bacterium, assembly GCA_026984385.1. GTDB lineage: Bacteria > Chloroflexota > Anaerolineae > Aggregatilineales > Aggregatilineaceae > JALSSH01. The sequence continues at coordinate 8,026 of JALSSH010000518.1, forward strand.
TAGCGA
>JALSSH010000519.1 GCA_026984385.1 Ardenticatenia bacterium
CCGATGCCCAATCCGCGCCAGTCCGTCACCACGCCCAGCCCCCCGATGTACGCCTCATCGTCGGCGGGTGTGTGTCCGACCAGCCAGTACCAAAACGCCGCCCACAACACGCGCAGCACGCCGAGTTCTTGGAGGATGCGTTGTTCTAGGACACGGTGCTCGGCTTCGGTGTAATAAATCGGCTCGATCACCAACACGCCGACAACGCGCCCATCCTCTTCAGCGATCAACAGCCCGTCATAGCCGCGCTGCACCGGCCCGCTGTAGATCGCTTCCAGCAGGGCCTGGGCGTGGGCCTGGTTGCGCCCCAGGATCAAGCGCATTTTGTCCTGGAAGGCGTCTTGGAGCACGCTCGCCACGCCGGGAAGGTCAACCGGACGAGCCGCGCGTATTTGCCGCATGGTCGGCCTCCAACGCACCCAGCGCCAAGCCCACACCGGCCAGGATGCCCAAATTGCGAATATGGCCGCCCAGCCACGCCGCGCGCACCTCGGCCAGCGTCAGCCAGCGTAGTTGCATAATCTCGCCCGCGTCCAAGTGGGGAGCGCGCACCTGTCGCGCGCGCCGTGCTAAGAAGATGTGAGAAGCGCCGCACCCGCGATTGCCGTCCAGAAAATAGCGGCCCAGATAGCGCCACTCGGCGGCTTCGACGCCGGTTTCTTCGTGCAGCTCGCGGCGGGCGGCTTGTTCGGGAGCTTCGTTCGGCTCAATGTAGCCGGCAGGCAGCTCCAACGAGGTCATGCCGCCGCCGTGCTTGTAGTGCTCCACCATCGGCACGCGCCCTTCGGCGGTGAGTGCGAAAATCTGCACCCACTCGGGCATCTCGATCCGATAAAAGTCCGCGATCTCCAAGCCGTTGGGCAGCCGCACGCGGTCTTGCCAGACGCGCAACCAGGGCCAGCGGTCGAGCAGAGCAGTTGAGTTGAGAACGCGCCAGGGTTTCATCGGCATGGGGACAGAATGCAAAAACGGGCCGCGTGGCCCGCTTCCGCTCGCTACGTCTGCGTCTAACCCTGACGCTGTTTGTGCTTGGGGTTCGCCGAGCACATCACATACAGGCGGCCACGACGACGCACGAAATAGCACTTGTCGCACATTTTGCGCACTGAAGAACGGACTTTCATCATACACCTTCCCGCGTCGGTTTTCACGCTACTGCGGGCGCAGTAGAGGGCTTGCGATTTTGTTACCGCCCGTTGAGCTTGTGCTCAGGGCGCGCCTATTATAAACCAAAGCCGAGCAAAATCCAGGCTGATTTCCCCCCCGGCGCGTTCCACATTATATTAAGGAAACAAGCAGCGAGAGCTGCGCCGCTCTTTTTCTATCCACAGTGGAGTATGTGGCGGAACACGCGCATTGTTGCCGGATAGCTTTGGGACAAAGGCGAACATCCCATGTTGACGCCCACACAAGTGCTCTCGGCTCTGCCTGTGGCGCTGGAAAGCGTGCACTTACCCCGCGTGCCGATCCGTCGCGGCCAGGTGCGTGACAATTTCGACTTGCCGGACGGACGGCGCGTGATCATCTCAACCGACCGCTTTACGGTTTTCGGGCAACAGGTGGGGCTTGTGCCGTATAAGGGGCAGGTGCTCAACCAGCTCGCGAATTGGTGGTTTGAGCACACCGCCGATATTTTGCCCAACCACGTGATCGACGTGCCCGACCCAAACGTGACGATCGCGCTCATGGCAACACCTTT
>JALSSH010000520.1 GCA_026984385.1 Ardenticatenia bacterium
AATGGGCTGGACCACCGACCCGCGTCCGGACTCGCCCTATCACTGGCACGCGGTCAGCGAAGAGCAGCAAGCCGACTACCTGGTGCGCGCCTATCGCTACGCAGCGCAACACTGGCGACCCTGGGTCGGGCTGATGGTCACAATCTACGTGGCGGACATCAGTTGGACGCCGGACGACGAGGAATATTGGTGGGCGATCAACCAGGCGGGTTACGGCTCAGCGTGGCGCGGGAAGCCTGCGTACTATCGGCTTTCGTGGATGGAGCGCTACATTGACGCGACTTACATCCCCCCGCGCGCGCCCGACGACCCCGACGCGGTGACGGTAGACCCGTTGCCTCCGCGCGAACAAGCCCTCACGCCGACCACCACACCCTAAGGCGTGCCGCGCTGTGCTACAATAGATACGCCAGCCTGTTGGATGAAAACACCATGCCAACCAAGTTACTAGAAAAAGCGTTGGCCGAAATTGCCAAGTTGCCCAACGAGGAACAAGCAGCTATTGGAGCGTGGCTATTGGAAGAGTTGGCCGCCGAACGCACGTGGAAAAAGCTGCTGCGACGTTCGCCGGACGCGCTGGCCCAGTTGGCGGAAAAGGCTCTAGCGGAGCACAGGCAAAACATACTGAAAATTCGAACCCCGAGGCTCTGTAGAATTCCACACACCAGCACACAAGGTCGCCATGCCCCATCCCATCTACCGTATCACCGCCTTCGAGATTGTCGAACCTTATACACTGCGGATCGCGTTCGACGACGGCACACAACAGACGATAGACTTTCGTCCCGTACTCGCCGGTGCACTTTACGGCCCGCTGCGCGATGAGAAACTGTTCGCCCAAGTCACGCTCGACCCCGAAACACACACGCTCGTATGGCCGAATGGAGCAGACTTTGATCCGGAAACGCTCCACAACTGGCCGAAATACGCCCCCACCACGCGACGCATGGCCCAACGGTGGAACGCGGCCCAAAAGAAAACCGGCTAATTTCGCATCCACTCAGCCTTTACGACATATCAACAAACTTTGATATAATCTCCGCACAAGCCGCTTGCGTGACAATTATCACAGAGAAAGGAACGGCTTATGCGACGTGTCGTGCTACTCAGTTTAGGGGCGTTGATCGTGCTGGCGCTCAGCGCGTGCGGGGGCGCCAAATCTCCCGCGCCCGCGCCCGCCGACGTGAGCGCCTCGCTCATTTCCGTTTACAAGCCCCCCACTTGAGGTTGCTGTGAGGGCTGGATAGAGCATCTGCAAAAAGCAAACTTCCTCGCGGAAGGCCACAACACGCAAGAAATGGCCGCCGTGAAAGCACGCTACGGCGTGCCAAGCGCGCTCTATTCCTGCCACACCGCCATCGTGGATGGCTACGTGATCGAAGGGCATGTGCCCGCTGCGGAAATCCAACGCCTGTTGCAAGAACGCCCGCCAGACATCATCGGCCTGGCCGTGCCCGGGATGCCGGTCGGCTCGCCCGGGATGGAATCACCGGACGGGACAACGCAACCCTATCAAGTGTTCGCCTTTAGCGCGGACGGCACAACCCGCGTTTTCGCCAGCTACCCCTAAACGCACCTTGAAACGCCTTGCCGGGCGGCGTGCCGTCCGGCAATCTTCGTTTTTGCCGCGCTTTTTCCCCAAAAGTGCGCGGGGCTTGGGCAGCGCCCCAAAAACTCCTCCCTACCC
>JALSSH010000521.1 GCA_026984385.1 Ardenticatenia bacterium
GGTGAGGTGGTCGCGCGCAGTGACGCGCTGCCTTCTCGCGCGACGGTCGAGGCGGCTTTGGCGGGCTTTCGCGGCGAGCTGATGCAGGTGCCGCCCATGTACAGTGCTATCAAGCGCGGCGGGCGCAAACTCTACGAGCTGGCGCGCGCCGGTGAGCAAGTGGAACGTCCGCCCCGCCCCGTGACCGTCTATCGCCTGGAGCTGGTGGACTGGCAGCCCCCGCTGGCGACGTTGGAGGTGGAATGTTCCCCGGGAACGTATATTCGCAGTCTGGCGCACGATTTGGGGCAGGCGTTGGGCTGCGGGGCGCATCTGGCCGCGCTGGAACGGCGCGCCAGCGGGCATTTTCGCGTGGAAGACGCCGTGCCCTGGGGCGAGTTCCGCGCGGCGATGGAGGCGGGCACGTGGCGTGAGCACCTCTTGCCGCCCGATCTGGCGCTGGCCGAAGCGCCCGCCGTGCATTTGAACGCGGAGCAGGCCGCGCGCGTGTTGCACGGCAACACCGTTGCCGCTGAGGGATCGGGCGTCCTGGCCCGCGCCTACGATCCGCAGGGACGGTTTATCGCCGTCTTAGAGCGGCGCGGCGACGTTTGGAAGCCGCAAAAAGTTTTCGCACGCTGAGGGGGCTTATCTATGCCGCATGTGTACCGCCTGGAAGACGTGCAGCCGAGCGCGCCGACCGTTCTCGCGGTGGGCGTTTTTGACGGCGTGCACATCGGCCACCAGGCGCTTTTGCGCGAGTTGGTGGCGCGCGCGCGGGGGCGGGATTGCACGCCCGCCGTCTTGACCTTCCACCCGCATCCGGACGTGGTGCTGGGGCACGTGTCGGGGCGTTTTTACCTCACCACGCCGCCGCAGCGCGCGGAGTTGCTGGCCGAGTTGGGCGTCGAGCTGATCGTCACGCACCCTTTTGACGAGCAAGTGCGCCGTATGCGCGCGGCGGCGTTTGTGGAACGACTGGTACGGCATCTGCGCGTGTGCGAGTTGTGGGTCGGCGCGGACTTCGCGCTGGGGTATAAGCGCGAGGGAAACGTCGCTTTTTTGCGCGCGCAAGGCGCGGAACACGGCTTCGCGGTGCGCGCGGTGGAGTTGCTCGTTTCCGACGGCAACGGCCAAGTGGTCAGCAGCAGCGGCGTGCGAGAGGCTTTGCGCGCGGGCGATGTGGAACGCGCGACGCGCTGGTTGGGTCGCCCGTATCGGCTGGAGGGCGAGGTGGTGCACGGGGACATGCGCGGACGCACCATCGGGTTTCCGACCGCCAACTTAGACGTGTGGGAAGAGCAGCTTTTGCCGGCTGAGGGCGTTTATGCCGGCTGGGCGCGTCTGGGCGGGGAAACGTTGATGGCGGTGGCGAACATCGGCAGCCGCCCGACCTTCGATCACGGCGTGGTGACGGTCGAGGTGTATCTGCTGGACTTCGACCGCGATATTTACGGCGCGCGGCTGGCTTTTGACGTGCTGGTGCGGCTGCGCGCGGAGCGCAAATTTGCGAGCGTGGACGCGCTGGTGGCGCAGATCGGGCGCGACGTGGAGCGGGCGCGGGCGCTGTTGGAGCGAGACGAGTGAGGGGCGCGCGTGAGCGGGGGCGTTGCCCCCGCACCCCCAGCAGGGGCGATCTCGCCCCTGCACCCCCCGCGAGCCGCGCTGCCGCGCGCCTCGCGGAGTTTGCCATCCGCCGGTGTCCT
>JALSSH010000522.1 GCA_026984385.1 Ardenticatenia bacterium
CGGCGGCATCGAAGACCCGGGCCGTGCCACCGCCGGTTATATGTACACCTACGGCGATCCGGTCACCTGGATGTCTCCGCGCCTGCCCAACACCTTCCAACCCTTCGCCTTTGACGATATGCCCGCGCTGTTGGATTTGGTCGATGGTCGCTGGCCGGTGCGCCTTCCCCCGCCCGACCAAGTCAACCCCGAAGGCCTCAGCGACGCCGAACAACAAGCCCGCCAGATCGGCCCCTACACGCGCGGCCAAGTGGAAGTCGTCGTGACGCGCAAAGTGGCCGAACAAGCCGGTTTGGAGGTCGGCAGCCGCTTTGTGCTCGGCACAAAGCGCGTGGACGGCTCGGGACATGTGGCGGTCGCGGTCGTGGTCGGCATTGTCGAGCCGAAAAACCCCGACGATCCCTTCTGGAAGGGTAACCGCATGTTCACCGAGGGCGCGCGGGTAGAAACCGGCCTGGGGCGCTTCCGCTTTGACTACGGCCTGGCAACCATCCCGGAAGCCTTCACCGACTGGCTGCGCGACGTGGTGCCGGGCAGCGCCTACATCTACGAGATTTTCACTGACCCGCGCGTGATCAACGCAGACAACCTGCAAGACTACCGCGCGCGTCTGACGCGGCTCACCAACACGCTCAACGCCCATCAGCCGCGCGTCGAGCTGCTCAGCGGACTGAGCGGCATCTTAGAAAATTACGCGGGCGACGTTTCCGCCACCGAAGGGCCGATCATCTTCCTTTCCGGCGCGATCCTGATCCTGATGCTCTATCACCTGGTGAACACAGTGACGCTGGTGCTGGAACAGCAAAGCGCCGAGTGGAGCAGCATCGTCAGCCGAGGCGGAAGCGTGCGCCAGCTCGTGGGGATGCAGTTTGTCACAATGAGCCTCTTGGGGCTGGGGGGACTGGCTCTCGGCCCGCTGCTGAGCTTGCTCTTCATGCGCGGGCTGGAGCGCTTCGGCCCGTTGGCAACCGCGCTCGGCGGCGAAACGGTCCATTTGGGCTTGCCGCGCATCTCCCTAGCGCTCAGCGCGCTGGCGGCGGCGCTTTCCGTGCTCGTGCTGACCCTGCCCGCTTGGCCCGCCGCTCGCCGTAGCTTGCTTCGGCTCAAGCAGCGCGCCTCGCGCCCGCCCACCCGTCCGCTCTGGACGCGCTACGCGCTGGACTTCGCGCTAACGGCGGTCGGGATCGGCTTCCTGCTGCGGCTCTACTACATGGTCGGCGGAAACTTCGGCGACTTGCTGCAAAATTTGCTCGCCGCCCCGCGCGACGTGGTCACGCTGATCGCAGAAAATCTCAACGAAACGGGTGGGCTAAACGACCCCTTCAACTTGTTGGGGCCGGCGCTGGTGCTCACCGGCTTGGCGATGTTGTGGTTACGCTTCTTCCCCTGGCTGATGGAGCGGGTCTCGGCGCTTTTGAGCGGCAGCCGCCGTCTGACTACGCCGCTGGCCGTGTGGAACGTGGCGCGCGACCCGGGCCACTATGCGCAGTTGGTCTTGTTGCTGATCGGCACGCTGGCGTTGGGCACAGCCTCGCTGGGGCTGAGCGAGACGCGCGAGCGTGGCGCTTGGCAAGCGGCGCGCGAGGAAACCGGCGGCGGCGCGCGCGTTGCGCTGGAGGTGGCGCGGTTGCGCGCGGAGGACGTCGCCTGGGCACAACTGCCGGAGGTGAGCGCCGCG
>JALSSH010000523.1 GCA_026984385.1 Ardenticatenia bacterium
TTGCTATTCCTAACGTCAACAAGACGGCAATCCAGGCATCATAAGGACAAGAAAACCATGACCCAAGCGCCACAAACCCAAAAAGGACTGTACTTCGAGGAGTTCAGCGAAGGGCTGACGCTCGAAACGCGCGGACGCACCCTCACCGAGGCCGATATTGTCAACTTCGCCGGCCTTTCCGGTGACTTCAACCCTATGCACACCAACGCCACCTTTGCCGCCGAAACGCCTTTTGGGCAGCGCGTGGCGCACGGGTTGCTGGGGCTTTCGGTAGCCAGCGGTCTGGCGTATCAGATGGGCTTTTTGGAAGGCACGGTGATCGCCTTCACCGGGCTGGAATGGAAGTTCCGCGAGCCGATCTTCATCGGTGATACAATCCGCGTGCAGGTGAAAGTGGTTAAAAAACGCGCGATGCCCGCCGCCGGTGGTGGCTTTGTCACCTTTGACGTGAAGGTGGTCAACCAAGACGACAAAGTGACCCAAAAAGGCCAATGGACGGTGCTTGTGGCGAGCCAAACGCCGGAGGAATAGCGGCGAGTTCACGCTTTGGCGCTTCTCCTGTATAATGCCGATACAAGGTCGCGAGCAGGGCATGGGGCAAGGAATGTATAGCGAGGTGTGGTATGACTGAGCAACCGGAACGCTCCCCGTTGGAGCCGGAGCCGAACGTCGGCGGTGAACAGCAACATCAACCGACAACATCGCCCCCGTCGGAAACGGCGCGCGCGGCTTCTGACGCGACGCCCCCAGAGCGACCCGCAGGATGGCACGAACCGCCGCCGCCCGAAGGCTCGTCTAAGCCGGTGGTGGTCGAAGAATGGTTTACGCCGGAAGACGCGGTAGAGCCGCCGAGCGAGGAGCAAGCGCAATCGCCCGCAGAAAAAACGCCCAAACCGGCAACCCCAAGCGCCGAAGCTGCGCCGTCCGACGCTTGGCACACCCCGCTAGACGCACAGTTGGACGCGCTTTTCTCCGATATGACGGAGGATAGCTTTGTAGAAACACATCGGCCCACCACGCCACCGCCTACTCCGTCCGCTGAGGAAACGCGCGAACAACCCGCCGCCGACACCCAACCGGAAATCTCCGTCACCCGGGCCGAGGCGCAAACGCCCTCGGCAGAGGCCGCTGCGCCCGTCACGGAAAGCGCCGCGAGCGTCCCATCGCCCGAGCCGAAGCGCCCGAAAGAAGCCACGCCGCCGACACCGAAACCTGCGCCGCCCGCTGAAGAAATCGCCGCGTCGGTTGCGCAGAGTGTGCCCGCTGAGCATGAGGCCGCGCCACAGCGTCCCTCGGAAATGCGACAGCCCGTGCGCGTCACCGAGCCGCTTTATTCCGCGTCGCAACCGATTGCCGATCCCGCGCGCTTTGAGGAAGTGGAAGCCAAAGTCAAGATTTTGCGCGAACGCTACCGCAAGGGCTACCTCACCCACGACCAGTTCCAAGGAGAGCTGCGCCGCTTGATGATTTTGGGCGAGAACGGGCTGTGGTGGACGATGGGCATTGACTCCCAAAAGTGGTACTACTACGACGGTGAGCAATGGGTCGCCGCCACGCCGCCCGGGTATGAGGCCCGACGGGTGCGGGGAAGTGCTGTGCCCACCGAAACCGGCGTGCAAGAGGTGTCGGCAGACGTGACCCAGCCGAAGATCGAAGCGCCACAAGCCCCCGAAGAACCCCGCGCCGAAGAGGAAATCCCCTTGCCGCGCCGTGTTCCGCAGGAAGACACCGAGGCGACGCTCATCTCACCGCGCGCGGCGTTCTTAGAGCCACGACGCGCCGCCGATGCGCCGACACTTCCGGGCACGACTGCTGTGCAAGCTGGCGGGGAAGGCGTTGCCGCGCCAAGCCCGCGCGCTGCTGCCGATCAGCCGACCATCCCCACGATGGCCGCTGTGGGGCAACCTACCCAAGCGCACGGCGCGCGTGTGCCGCAAGCGCCAAGAAAGCGCACTGCCCGCTCCACAACACGACCGCCACGCAAGTCCAAACGTCAGAAAGAGTTCCCCCAGCCGGACTATTCCGAGGCGCTTGTGCGACGTAGCACCAGCACGTACATCATCTGGGGCGTCGTCTCCGCGATCATTGTGGGGATGGTGGTGGTGGTGATCGGGCTGGTGTTGCTGATCGGCGTTTACTTCAGCACCACGAGCAAATATCGGGACATCGTGGCGAACTTGCGCGAGCGTGCCTCCAAGTTTGAAAACACGATCATCTACAACGTGCGCGGCGACGTGTTGGCCGAATTCAGCAACCCGAACACCGGTTTACGGGAAGAAGTCCCGCTTGACCAGATTTCGCCCTGGCTGATCCACGCGACCATCTCCACCGAAAACGAGACCTTTTACACCGACCCGGGCTTCAGCGTGGAAGCGATTGTGCGCGCGGTGTTGCAAAATTTGCAGGCGGGTAGCACAGTTTCCGGCGCCAGCACGATCACGCAGCAATTGGCGCGTGCGTTGGTTTTGGAAACGGAGCTGGCCTCGCAGCGCTCGCTAACGCGCAAGGTCACCGAGGCGATTGTCGCTACCGAGATCAAGCGTCAATATAGCAAAAACGAAATCCTGGAAATCTATCTCAATGAGATTTTTTACGGGAACTACGCCTATGGGGTGGAAGCCGCCGCACAGACCTATTTCAACAAGCACGCCAGCGAACTTAACCCAGCCGAAGCGGCCTTTTTGGCCGGTTTACCGCAATCTCCGGCGCAATACGATCCGGTGGTGAACCGTGAGGCGGCCATCCAGCGTATGCACACCGTGTTGCGGTTGATGTCTGAGGCAAACGGCACAGGCTGCATCGCTATTCATCACGACGACATGACGATGTGGGGCGTGCCGAACGGCGGGCAACTTTGCATCAAGGCCGAAGAGCAAGCGGACGGCAGCGTCGCTTATTACTACAAGACGCCCAACACCGATTGGATCGACTTGTTTGTTGAAATTGCGATGGTGGAAACGCGCAGCTTCACCGCGCCACAGATGGAGTTCCGCCACCCGCACTTTGTGAACTACGTTTGGCAGCAACTGGAGGACAAATACGGCTCGCAGGCTATCTACAGCGCGGGCTTCCGCGTCTATACCACGCTGGACGAGGATATCCAAAACGCCGCCGAACAAGCGGTCGTGAGCAATTTGGAGCGCCTCCGCAACCAGGGCTATCCGGCCAATAACTCATCGGTGGTGGTCATTCGTCCCTCGGACGGGGCGGTGCTGGCGTTGGTGGGCAGCGCGGACTATTACAACGAGGAGATCAAGGGCCAGGTTAACGTGGCCTTCACGGCCCAACAGCCCGGCTCCACGCTCAAGCCGTTTATTTACCTGACCTCGTTCTTGCCCGACGAACAAGGGCGCTATCTGACCCCTGCCAGCGTGCTTTGGGACGTTAAGACCAACTTCGACGGTTACGAGCCGGTGAACTACGATCGCCGTTTTCGTGGGCCGGTGGCTGTGCGCCAGGCGTTGGCCCAATCGCTGAACATTCCGGCGGTCAAGGCGCTGCAATTTGTGGGATTGCTACGCTTCACCGAGCTGGCGACCCGCATGGGCATCGAGTTCCCGGGCGGCAATCCAGTGGAAACGGACGCCGGCTTGCCGACCGCACTCGGCGCGGTGGATGTGCAGCTCTTCGATCTAACCGCCGCTTATGCCACCCTAGCCAACAGTGGGCGCAAGGTTGAGCCGTACTCGATTGTGTTCATCGAGGACAGCAAGGGCAACTCGATCTACCAAGCCGAGCCAAACACCAACCCTGAGCAAATCGTGCCGCCGGAGTTCGCCTATTTGGTGACCAACATTCTTTCCGACCGCGAGGCGCGCGCCGCCGAGTTCGGCTACGGCTGGCCGATGGAGCTGGCCGGTGGGCGTGCGGCGGCGGTTAAGACCGGCACCAGCAACGACAGCCGCGACGTGTGGACTATCGGCTACACGCCGCAGCTCACGGTTGGCGTGTGGGTGGGCACGACGGACAACGACCCGATGTACAACCCCACCGGCTACCCCACCTACTACCTGACCGGCTACTACGGCGCAGCGCCGGTGTGGAACGAGGTTATGGAAGCGGCACTGGCAAACGTGCCCCCCGAGCCTTTCGCCCAACCGCCGAACATCATCCAAGTGGCCGTGTGTGAGGATTCCGGCACTGTGCCCTCGCCCGCGTGCGAGGGGCGCACGCACGTTGAGATTTTCGCCAGCAGCGCACCGCCCCCGCCCGCCGACCAGGATATTTTCCGTGTGTTGGAAGTGGACGGCTACACCGGCAAACTGGTCAACGACACTTGCCGCGACGACGTGGAAACGCGCGTCTATCTGGTGGTAGACGACCCCAGCGCTTATGAGTGGATCAACAGCACGGAGGAAGGGCGCACCTGGGCCGAACAACGCGGGATCGAAGTGCCGGTCAGCCCGCCACCGACCGAATATTGCGACCCGAACGAGCCGCGCCCCTATGTGGTGGTGAGCTACCCCACAGCGGGAATGAACGTGCAAGGCGTGCTGGAGGTGCGCGGCACGGTGATCATGCCGAACTTCCACCACTACGAAATCCGCTACGGCATCGGGCAAGAGCCGGACGTTTTCAGCGATCCGCTGATCACGGAGACGAGCGGCAAGCCGGAGGCGAACTCGCTGCTGGGGCTTTTTGACACACAAACGCTACAAAACGGGCCGTATACGTTGCGCTTGGTGGTTTACGACAACCAGGGCCGCAGCGTAAAGCGGGATGTGCCGATCATCGTCAACAATCCGCAAAGCCCCACATCCGCGCCCATAATGACACCGGCGTTCGGCGGAATGCTCACGCCGACGCTCGCCCCAACGCTGACGCCCATAGGCGGCTGACGGAGGGGGAACGTGGGTGGTCGGGGGCGTTGCGGGCGCGCCGCCCGCAGGCCTGGCTGTGCCAGGCCTCGAAGCGGCATTCGCCGCTTCGGTGCGCTTTTCAGCGCACGCGGGCGGCGCGCCGATCCGCGCACGCGCTCGGCGTAAGGCGTGGGGCCTCACCGTGCACAAGGACACGCCATGAGCCTGGACTGGCACACACGCTACCAATCCCAGCGCCCTGCAGACTGGACGCTGCGCCACCTGACCGAAGCCGATCTCCCCGCCGCCGCTGCGCTGAGCGCCCAGCTCGGCTGGCCGTACACCGCGCAAGATTTCGCGCGCTTGCTGGCCTGGACGCCGCAGGGTTGTTTTTGCGTGGAAGAGCCAGAGCGCGGCGTAGTTGGCGTGGTCACCACTACGCTGTACGGTCGGGTGCTTGGCTGGCTTGGGCTGCTGATCGTGGCTGAAGATCGACGCGGGCGCGGCCTGGGACGCAGACTGGCTCGCGCGGCGCTGGACTTTTTGATCGCGGCGGAGGCCGATTGCATCATGGCGCACGCTAACGACGCCGCCCGCGCGCTTTACCGTGCGCTCGGCTTTCGTGTGCGTGACCGTGTGGAGCGGTGGGAAGGACGCGCCAGCACCTACCTGGGACCACGCGCCCGTCGGCTGCGCCCTGCGGAGATCGAGGTGGTCTTGGCGCTGGACGAGGAGCTAACGCAGTTGCCCCGCGCGCACATGTTGCGCCACTTGCTGGTGGAGTTCCCCAAACTGGCTTGGGTAGATATCCAGCGTGAACAGATCGAGGGGTATTTGTTGGGGCGGCAACTGGGGCGCACGGTACATCTCGGCCCCTGGCTGAGCTGGTCTGCAGCGGGAGCGGAGCGTCTGTTGCGCACTGCGCTAGAGCAATTGCAAGGGCAACACGTAGTGCTCCATATTCCCTCGTACAATGGGCGCGGCCTGATTTTGGCCGACAACCACAATTTGCGCCGCACCGTGACGGTGGCGCGCATGGTCTACGGAAACATGCGCCCTCCCACCGCCCAACCGCTCACCGAGCTGGCGCCGCTTTCGCTGGCGACCGGCTGATCAAAAGATCGGGGCGGGCAACAATGCCAGCTTTTCCGCTAACAGCGGCAAGCCGGAAACTTCGTGCCATTCCCCCGCCTCCGGCCCCAAGCGCGCGGTGCACACCACGCCCAAGCCCAAAGCCAGCGCCTGGAAAAAGTAGTCGGCCAAAGCAGAGTCCGCCTCGGCGATCACAGAATAGGGGAAAATCTCCGCCGCGCTGAGTGGCACGTCGGGCAGCTCGGGCGGTGCTTGGCGCATCGCGTGCAAGTCGGGGCGCGCCACCAACGCACGATTCACCGGCGCACCCTCAATATGCGCGATCACCAACGGCAACCCGCGTACCTCTTCCACTTGGAACATGCTCACCGCCCCGCCGATCACGATCGAGCCGTCCCAACTCGCCGAAAGCGGCTCGCCGTGCGGCTGCAAGTGCGCTAGGGGGGGGCCTTCTGGCGTGCCCCAACGCAACGTGACCGACGGGGTGCGCGTTTCCAACACGAATTCGCCGCGCGGGCCACGTGTGCGGCAATGCTGCGCGCCTTGTTGCACCACGAGCATATCTTGCGCATAGGAGGGAATGCGCCAGGTGGCCTTTTCTGCGATCAGCGTGGCGGTAGGCACGGGGACGCTCCTAAGTCTGGAAGGCGTGCACATCCTCCAGCGTGATCGCGCCACGCCGCAGCGCAACCATCGCCGCCTCGAACCGCGAGGAAGCGCCGAATTGCTCCAACAGTTCCTTAACCTGGCGATCGACGATGGACGGGGCCAATTGTAGACGTTCGGCGATCTGATCGTTGTCCAGTCCGGCGGCGATGCCTATCAGCACGGCGCGTTCCAACCCACCGGAACTCGGCTTTTCGGTTTGCGGTTCGGCGACATAACGCTGCGCGACGCGCTCCGCCACGCCGTGCCCCAACACCAAATGCCCCTTGGCAACGTCGCGCACAGCCTGCACCAACGCAGTTTCCTCGGTGGTCTTCAAGACGTAGCCGTGCGCACCGGCGCGCAAAGCACGCATGATGTAACGGTCTTCGGTTTGGCCGGTGAGCACCAACACTTTGACCTCCGGCACGCTCTGGCGTATCTGCGGCAACACATCCAACCCGCTGGTGCCGGGCATGTCCAAGTCCAACAGCAACACATCCGGACGCTTTTCTTGCACCAGGGCGAGCGCCCGCGCGCCATTGTCGGCCTCGCCCACCACTTCGATCCCCTCGGTGGTGAGGAACATTGCCAGCGAGCGCCGCAAAATACGGTGATCGTCGGCCAACGCTACACGCAACACCTGCGGCGGCTCGGCTTGGGTTTGGGTGGGCGCGGAAGGCGAAGCAACGGCGCGCTTGGGCATAGGAGCAAGGGCCGTCGGCTGGCCGCCGCTGAGCGCGGCTAACGCTCGGGCCATTTCCCCCGCTGTCTGAAAGCGCGCCGCCGGATGTTTTTCCAGGGCCTTGAGGATAATTCGCTCCAGCTCCGGCGGAATTTCCGGCGCCAATTCGCGCGGCGGTTTGGGCTGCTTTTTCACCTGCTGCAAAAGCAATATGCCGATGTCGTCGGTGTCAAACGGCAATACGCCGGTTGCCATTTCGTAAAGCACCACGCCGGTAGAGTAAATATCCGTGTGATAGGTTAGCGGTTGGCCTTGTGCTTGTTCCGGCGAAAGATAAGCAGGGGTGCCGATAACCCGACCGGTCGCCGTCACGCGCTTGGACGAGTGCGTGATCGCCAGCCCAAAGTCCATGATTTTGACTTGTCCCTCCGGCGTGATATGGATATTGGCCGGTTTGATGTCGCGGTGGATCAGGTGGTGGCGGTGGGCGTAGTCCAGCGCCTCACAAATCTGGCGACCGATCTCGGCCACCTGGTCGGGCGGGGCAGGGATGAATTCAAACAAGGGGCGACCTTCGATATACTCGATAATCAGGTACGGTTGCTCGTCCTCCCCCACATCGTAGATCGCCATAATATTCGGGTGGTTGAGCTGGGCGGCGGCGCGCGCTTCGCGTTGAAAACGCTTGCGCGCGGTTTCATCCACATAGGG
>JALSSH010000524.1 GCA_026984385.1 Ardenticatenia bacterium
GGTGGGCAGCCAGGGCGCGGTGAGCGTCAGGGTTAGCGCTAGGGAGAGCGCGTATCCCTGCCAGGCGTGGAGCGCGCGCGCAGAGCGGGCGCGCCGCCGTGCGCTGGTCAGCGCACTACGCGCGGCTTCGCCGCGCGTCGGGGCCGAGCGAAGCTCGGCCCCAGGCGGCGCGCCCAACGCGGCGAGCGTCCACAGCCCCAAAACGCCCATCTGCGCCGCCACGCTGAAAGGATACGCATAGTGCGTATACAAGCCAAGCGCGTTGATCAGCGCCAACGCTCCCCACGCGCCCGCTTGCCGCACGGCACGCCGTGCCGTGCGACGGGGTAACGCCCCCGCCAACGCCCACATGCCCGCTGCGCTGAGCATCCCCAATTGCGCGTACATGCGCGCTTCCTGGCTGTAGTACACGGCGAAGGGATTGAACGCGACCAGCAGCGCGCCGAGCCACGCTGCGCGCACGCCGAGTGCGCGCCCCAGTGCCACGCTCACCGCGACGGCGAGCGTGCCTTGCAGTGCGGAAAGCATCCGCAACGCCAATTCGCTTTCGCCCGCCAGCGCGATCCACGCCTTGAGCAGCAAGTAGTACCCGGGCGGGTGGATGTCGCGTGCGGTGGCTTCGATCAGTGCCCCGACCGACCGTTGCGCCAGCCGCAAGCTGTTTCCTTCGTCGTTCCAGAGCGATTGGGCGTCGAGGGCGTGCACCCGCAGCGCAAACGCGAGCAAGACCGCCAGCGCAGGCAACGCGAGCCGTGAACGTCCCAATCGCCCGATCAACGCCGCCGCGCGTGCCACATTGCCACTCCCACGCCGAGCATCATACTTGCTGCAACCAGTCCACTCAACAGCCAAGGCAGTGCGTGCCGCCAACGCCAATCCAACACCAACACGCTTTCGGGCGACGCGCCGCTTATCTTCACGGTGTGGTCGCCTCCGCTCAGATCGCGTGCCAGCCAAACGCACGTGCCCGCCGCCACCCCGAACGTTCGGGGCACACGCTCATCAATTTGTGTGCGCGCTGTGCCACTTTCTGCAAAGCACAGTCCCACGCCGGTCCCGCGCACGCGCAACGTCAGGGTCCCATCCGCGCCTATTTGCGGCGTGCCGCGCCACACTCCGTGCCTGCCCGCGCCGAGCGTTTTCGGCTTGCCGTTTGTGATGTAGGCCCGCAGCGCTTCCCACGTGGGCGTGGGGGTGAAGTCCGGCTCTAGCAAGCGGAAATAGTACCAGCTTTGCCCCTGTTCGGACGTGTCCGCGCGTTTGAAATACCACCAGAAGGTCGGCCCGAGCCAGGGCCACTCGCGGATCGCGCGGGCGTAAGCCAGCGGCGCCCACTCGGCGGCCTGCTGCTCGCTGACCCGCCCGTAGCGGTTCAGCTCGGCGATATTCGGGTCGTCGGGGACAGGATTCCAGCCCGCCTCGCTGATCCAAATCGGCTTTTGGGCGTCTCCGTTGGCGATCATGATGTCGCGCAGCCACAAATGCCGCTGAAAGTTCACCGTCACTTGGCGTAAGCGGCGGTCGGTAGGGCCGCTCCAAAGCCCGTAGCCTTGCACGCTGAGCACGTCGAAACAGTCGCCCGCGCCCGCCTGATACATGCGCTGCACATAGAGCAAGTCGTAGGCGTTGCGCCCGCTCAAGTCCACTGTGGGGCCGATGGCGCCGGTCACCACC
>JALSSH010000525.1 GCA_026984385.1 Ardenticatenia bacterium
CGGAAGCGTTGGGGCTAGACGAGATCACCGGCAGCCTGGAAGTGGGCAAGCGCGCCGACCTGGTCGTGCTAGACCGTTCGCCGATCCACAACATCCCGCGCTTTTCCCGCGACCCGGATGGGGTTTATTCGCAAATCGTTTACGCCAGCCAGGCTTCCGATGTGCAGCATGTGATGGTTAACGGGCGCTGGCTGATGCGCGAGCGTGAGTTGCTAACTTTGGACGAGGCCGCGATCCGCGCCGAGGCCGCCGAGTACGCGCGCCGCATGGACAAGTTCTTGATCGCGCGCGAGGGCAACGTGCTTAACAAACTGGTGGCGATTGGCGGTGTGCACCAAGAAGAGAGCTTCGAGATTCAGGTCAAGGCGCGCGTGGACGGCGAGGACGTGGTGCAGCGCTTGCTGGAGCATCCGGCGGTGGAAGTGGTTAAGCACAACCACTATCGCCAATATGACACGTATTTCATCTTTGACGACAGCAACCAGGGGCGCGTGCGCTATCGTGAAGACGACTTCATCACCGAGGACGGCGAGGTCGCTAACGTGCGCACACGGTTGACTTACACCATTCCGGACAAGGAACGCGAGTTCGACGAGGCGGTGTTGCTTTCGCACTCGCGCTTTATCGCGCCCGCAGACCGTCCGCTGCGCTTTTACCGCGAATATTTCCAAGCGCCGCACGAGTGCGAAGTGCACAAAGACCGTTTGCGCTGGCATATTCTCTACAAGGGCGTGCTTTTCTACGTCAATTTGGACCGGATCATGTTGCCGGAAGTGGAACATCGCTACATCGAGATCAAGTCGCGCACGTGGTCAGCGAAGGATGCCGAGTTCAAAGCGGGGCTGACGGTGGAGATTTTGGGCGGCGTGCTGCAAATCCCGCCCGAAAATCGTGTCAAGATGGAGTATGTGGAGCTGTGCCAACCGGTGACCAGCGCCGATTAGCGCGCAAACGGGCGCGGCGCGTGGGAGACTGGGGAGGGCGGGGCGTTACGGCGTTCCGCCCGTCACGTTGGCGCGGGGTAAATGCGCTACAATAGGAGCAGCAGCAGATGAGCGTGAAGGAGGCCGAAGGTGGCGCAGATTGTGGCCCAACAGGCGAGCATGACGGCGGCGGAGTTCGAGGCGTGGGCGCAGTTGCCGGAGAACGCGGAGCGCCGCTTGGAGCTGGTGATGGGGGAGATGAGGGACGTGGTTTCCAACAACTACGCTTCGGCGGTGGCGGCGCGTATCAGTGGCTTTTTGTTCGTGTACCTTCAAAAGCACCCTATGGGCTATCTGACCGGCGCGGACGGGGGGTATTGTGTGGGAGACGACCGCTACATTCCGGACGTGGCGTACATTTCCCAGCAGCGCCAGCCGCAGCCTTCGCGCGAGGCGTACAATCCGCAGCCGCCGGACTTAGCCGTCGAGGTGCTTTCCCCCAGCGACGACCTGCACGTGGTGCGGCGCAAGGTGACCAACTACCTGGCGGTGGGCGTGGTGGTGTGGTTGGTGTTGCCGGAGGAGCGGGCGGTTGAGGTCTACGCACCCGGGCAGGCGGTGCAGCGCTTGGGCGAAAAAGAGACGCTGAGCGGCGGGGAGCTGTTGCCGGGCTTTTCGCTGCCGATCAAGGAGATTTTCCCCGCCTAGTACATATTCTCGGCAGATGAGCGTGAAGGAGGCCGAAG
>JALSSH010000526.1 GCA_026984385.1 Ardenticatenia bacterium
CCAGGCGAGGGCTTTTGTTCCCGACCCGTCGGCCAGGGGAACGTTTGCGGCGAGTGGGCCGCTGGGCGCGCCGCCTAGCCGCGCTCCGCGCGGCTGACGCGCGGCGGATGCCGCGCGTGGTGCGCCGAAGGCGCACGGGCGGCGCGCCCTCCCGACGGCGAGCGCTCCCAGGCAGCGGGCGTTTCCCGACCGACCAAGCCCCCCTGCCCTTACCGCGCGCAGCCCCCACTCACTCGGTCTTGTCCTGCCCCCAGTTGTCGAACGGGCGACAGTGCCCGGCCCCGCCGTAACACGCATCCGGCAACGGCTCGCCGTTTTCGTCCACGCGGTTCTCGTCGATATCGTCCAAGTTCACCAGCGACGGATCACTGACCGTGACGCAGTCAATCGCGCCAAAATAGCTGATCGGCTCGCGGCGCTGCAAAAGTGGCTGGTCAGGGTTGAAGTAGTTCCAGGTCAAGCGGCTGATCTCCTCGATCAGCTCCCAGGAGGCCAGAGTCGGCAAGCCGTTCCCGTCGGTGTCGCGCTCCCAAGTGAAAACCACGATCACATAGTCCCCGCCCGGGGAAAAGACAATGCCCGCGTCGGCGGTTGTTTCCAGCCCCCAGCCGTTCTTATGCGCCACCTGTGTCCCGGGCGGCACGCCCAGCTCGATCAAGCGGTCAATGTGGTTGCCGCTGAGCAAGTTGATCATCTGCTGGCATTCTTTTTGCGTGATGTCGTCGGGATAGATCGCGCGAAGCCCGCTATCGTGATAGGCGCAATCGTAGATTTGGGTCAGCAACACGCCCATATCCTCGGCGGTGGTTTGTGCGTAGGGGTCGGGGTTGGTTTTGTTCGGCATGTTGCCGGGCGTTTGCGGACGGCAAACCGCCGCCTCGAACTGATAGGCGCGGTCGGCCACGTAAAGCGGCGCGCTGATGAACGTGTGCGTCGCGCCGAGTTCTTGGGCCGTGCACGAAACTTGGCGCAACCCGTCGCGGAGTTGGGTCTCAAAGTCCGTCCCCTCGCCCGCGTATTGGATGATGTAGTTGGAAGCGGAGTTGTTGCTGCAAAGGATGGACTCGGTCAACAGATAAGCGATGTCCGTGCCGGAGGGCACGAGCAACTCTTCCCGAAAGAGATTGATCATGATCGGGATTTTGATCACGCTGCGGGCGCTGTGCGGCACGTCGGCCAGAATTTTGGCCTCGTCGCCGCTGCTTAGGTCCAGGATATAGACCGAGGCGAGCGTGTCCGGCCCGTTGTAGTCGAACCCACGATCCGCCATCAGTGCAAAGATCGCTTCTTGCAGCGCGGCCATATCGCGCGTTTCGCCGCTGTTGCCAACGGTGACCGTCGGCAAGATGACGCGGCGATGCGCCGGTTCGGGATCAAAAAGCGCCGCCGCCACCAAGGGGATCGCGGCGTCCACGTCCAGCTTGGTGCCGACCAAGCCCGCGTGAAACGTGAGCGTGTTCAGGTCAAAACCGGAGCCGGAGGGCGGCACATCGTAACGCGCGGCGATCTCTTCCAGGAAGGCGCGCAATTTGCCCTCGTCATACTCCGCATCCAGCGGCACGCTCACCGCCGCCACCGGTCGGCGCTCCAAAAAGTTCCAAAAACCCGCCCAAAAGTTGCGCTCCTGGCTGCTTTGGGCGCGCGCTTCGGCCAACATCGCCTCACTGTTGACGCGGAAGCCGACCTCCTCCGGATAGAGCACAATCGGGCTGCTGCCGTAGTACAAATAGATCGGCTGTTCCACGTAGATCGTTTCCCAGCGAGCGCGGGCGTCATTTTCGTTCAGCCCGCCGACCGCAATTCCGGCAACGGTGAGGTCGGTGGGCAGCGAGTCGCGCTGGCTGCTGTAGCGCACCAGCTCCATCATGCCCAGCACCACCGCGCCGAAAAGCAGCAGCGCGGAAAGAATTTCTACAAACGGGAGCGAAACGCGCTGTTTTTCGCCCAAACGTCCATAATCCAACATAGTCCCTCGCTCGCGGCGTCTTAGTGCAGTGCGCCGCTTTCCTCCCGATGATCCGTTTCAGCCAGGGCTGCGCGCGCGGCCTCGACGGCTCGCCGATGAAAGCGCACCATCGGCGGCAGCGCGTCCCATTGCGTCCAACGGTAGCCGATCAGCTCGTGGCTGAGCCGAATATCTTGCCCCTCAGCGGCCATCTGGCAAAGAAAAACCACCGTCAAATGCCGCTTCCAATCGCGGCTGGTTTCGATGAGCAAAGGGCGCACAGCGCGCACCTGCAAACCGGTTTCCTCGCGGATCTCGCGCTCGGCGGTGACGGCGGGGTCTTCGCCGCGCTTGATCCACCCTCCGGGTAGTCCCCAGGGGTACGGGTGGTGATAAACGTGCTCCACCAGCAAGACACGCTCGGCGCGCGCGTCAGTCACCACACCGACCACGCCGACCGAATAGCGCGGCTGCACCCAGTGCACCAGGCGCAAAATCAGCCTGGTGAGCCAGGGCACACGTCGCAAAACCCCCGCGATCCGCTGCGGCCAACGGTGCGTAGTGTGCCCTTCCAGTGATACGGTTGTTTGCACGGTCGTACCGCCTTTCGTGCGCCTAAAAGCAAAAGGCCCAGCCCTTGCGCTGCCGCGACGCTGGCCCCCCTGGCTATGTTTCCGACCCAAGTTTAGCGCAACGGACGCCGAACGCCAAAAGTGCGGAACGCAGACGGTCGGGGAAGGCTCGTCGGGGGGGAACGCCCGCCGTCGGAAGGGCGCGCCGCCCGTGCGCCATTCGGCGCACCACGCGCGGCAGAGCCGCGCGTCAGCCGCGCGCAGCGCGGCTAGGCGGCGCGCCCAACGGCCCACTCGCCGCAAACGTCCCCACGCAGCGAAGCCAGCGTCCCCCTGCCCCGCGCTTGTCGCGCGCTGGGCGCTCCGCTACAATCTACGCCGTGACGATCAGCTATGCCACCAAGGAGCGCCGACCCGTGAAGTCCCCCAGCCGTGTTGAGAAGCCCACACTCGTCAGCGATGCATTGCACGGAAATCCGCTCGGCGATCCGCACGAACGCACCTTGCCGATCTACCTGCCCCCGGGTTACGACGACGACCCGCGTCGCCGCTACCCCGTGCTCTATCTGCTCAGCGCACACGGCAACAGCGGCCCCGGGCTGCTCAACTGGCGTCCCTGGGATGTGAGCGTGCCCCAGCAATTGGACGCGCTGATCGCGCGGCGCGCGATGCCGCCCGTCATCGTCGTGATGCCGGATATGTGGACGCGCTTCGGCGGCTCGCAGTTCATCAACTCGGCGGGCATGGGACGCTATGAGGACTACCTCACGCGGGAAATCATCCCCTTTGTGGACGCGCACTATCGCACGCTGCCGGAGCGGGCGCATCGGGGCGTTTTGGGGCGCAGCAGCGGCGGCTACGGCGCTATCGTGCAAGCGATGCGCCATCCGGAGCTTTTCGGCGCGGCGGCCTGCCAAAGCGGAGATATGTACTGGGAATATACGTGCTTGCCCGGCCTCAGCAAGATGCACCAGCAACTCGAACGCTTCGGCGGCCTGGACGCCTTCATCCGCGATATTCCGGAGATTCGTCCCAAAGGCGGCGCGTTCTGGGAACTGATTATGACGGTGTGTTGGGCGGCGGCGTTCGGCGGCAATCCGCAAGCGTCGCATGGCTTCGATCTGCCCATTGACCCACAGAGCGGCGCGTTGAACGAGGCTGTTTGGGCGCGCTGGCTCACCTACGATCCGGTGCGCATGGTGGACGTGCCGGACTACGCCGAAGCGCTGCGCGGGATGCGCTTGGTCTTCCTGGACGTGGGACAATACGACGAGTATCAGCTCCAAGTGGGGGCGCGCGTGTTGCACCGCAAGATGAGCGCGCTCAGCATTCCGCACGAGTACGAGGAATATCCGGACGGGCATCGCGGCACGCACTATCGCTACGAAGTGTCGCTGCCCAAGTTGGCCGAGGCGCTGCAATGAGCCGACGGTGGGGGCTGTTGGCGTTGCTGTTGGCGCTGACGGTAGCGGCTTGCGCAAAACCCACGCGCGAGGTGATCTACGTGACCGCGACGCCGCTCACCGACGCGCAAGGGCACATCATCCTACCGCCCAGCCTGACGCCCGCCGCCCCCTCCCCCACCCCGATCCAGCCCACGCCCAATCCGCCCCGCCCCTTGCCGGACGAGTCGCTGGCCTACACGCCCGATCTCAAGATCATTCCCGACAGCGAGCTGATCTACGGGCCGACCGCCAGTGATTTTAGCGTGGAAGGGACGATCAAATATCGGCAAGGTTTCCTCAAAGCGTACTCCGAGGACGTGGGCGGCGGGGTGACGTTGAGCGGCGCGGAAATTGTCGAGTACGTCGCGCTGAGCTATAGCGTTAACCCCCGTTTGCTGCTGGCGCTCTTGGAGTATCGCGGCGGCTGGCTCAACGACCCGATGCCCGAAGGCGAGCGCATGGACTACCCGATGGGTATCGTCAAGGCAGGGCGCGAGGGACTGCTGCGTCAGATGCTCGACGCGGCAGACGCGCTCAACGCCGGTTACTACGGGTGGAAATATCGCGGGGAGCTGACGCTCGAACTCAGCGACGGACAGCGGCTTTACTACGCGCCCACGCTGAACCCGGGCACCGTCGGCGTGCAGCACATGCTCAGCTTAACCGCCGACCCCGCTCAGTGGCAACGCGACGTGCACCCGGAGGGCTTCTTCCAAACCTACTTGGCGCTTTTCGGCGACCCCTTCGCGCGCGCCTATGAGCCGATCACGCCAGCGAACTTGGAGCAACCGCCGCTGACGCTGCCTTTTCCGCAGGGCGAGGAATGGGTCTTCACCGGCGGGCCACATGGCGGGTACAATAGTGGCTCGGCCTGGGCGGCGGTGGACTTCGCCCCGCCGAAGCCTCCCGACGACGTCTTGGAACGGGAGGGCGCGTGCTACGTTTCCGAGCACTGGGTAATCGCCGCCGCGCCCGGGGTGATCGCGCGCAGCGGCTTCGGCTATGTGGTGCTCGACCTGGACAAGGACGGGAACGAACACACCGGCTGGACGTTGGTCTATTTGCACGTGGACGACCAAGACCGCATCGCCGAAGGGGAAACCGTGCAAACAGGCGACAAACTGGGGCATCCCTCGTGCCAGGGCGGTTTTAGCAACGGAACACATTTGCACTTTGCGCGGCGATACAACGGCGAGTGGATACCGGTGGACTGCGCGATCTGCGCGCCCGAGGTCAGCGCGCCGCGCTTGGTGCTGGGGGAATGGACGTTTCACGGGATGCCCGGGCAGGAGTATCAGGGCTACGCGACGCGCCCGGGCGACGACGGCTATCGGCAGGCCGACCAGATGCGTGACTTCGAGATGAACAAGATCGCGTGGTGAACGCGCGCGCGGGCGGGGCGCGCCGCCTGGCCGCGCTTTGCGCGGCCCAAAGCGGCAGAGCCGCTTTGGTGCGCCGAAAGGCGCACGGCGGCGCGCCCCAGGCGGCGGCGGACGCTGTCCGCCGCCGCGACGCCGCTGCGCGGCGTCAGCCCGCGCGCTGTCCATCGCCGCAAAAGACCGTTGAGGGAGACGATGCACAAACGACAAGGCGGATTGCGCGGAGCGTTAGCGGCTCTGATGACGGTAGGGATGCTGGGGATCGGGGTGTCGTTGGCCTGGGTCGGTGGGAAAACCGCGCGCGCCGAACGGGCCGCGCAAGCGCCTTCCCCGACGCCGCTCCAGTTGCAATTCCCCACCGCCACGCCGACACCCGGCCCTCCGACCGCTACGCCCAGCCGCACGCCCACCTCCATCGGTCGCCCCTGGGTGGAGGCACTCGGCGAGTACGCCAACGTGCGCGCCGAGCCGGACATCAACGGCGCACAGGTTGGACAAATTCGCCCGGGCACCACCTACCCCATCCTCGGGCAGCGCTTCCAGTGGTACTGGATCGAGTATCCCGAGATTCCGGCGGGCACGGCCTGGGTGCACGAAAGCGTGGTCAAGGTCGGCGGGGACGTGACGCAAATTGTGCAGCTTGAGGAGCTACCCACCGTCGAGCCGGAGCTGGCCGCCGCACAAGCGACCGCGCTCGCCATCAGCGCCACGCCGGGCATCGCGGCGACCATGACCGCCCAAGCGCAGATCACGCCGACGGGCGCTTTCACCTTGCAACCGCAAGCGGGCGGTGCGCTCGGCGGGCAAGCGCTGCCGACCTTCACCTTTCCGCCCTACACGGTCACGCCGCTGGTCATCCCGCGCCAAAATCCACCGCCCGCTGAAAGCGGACTGCCGCCGATTGTGCCGATTATGGCGCTGGGCGCGTTGGGGTTGCTGGGGATGTTGGTGGCGATGCTGCGGCGTCTGTGAGCCGCTCCGCGCGGCGGGCGTGCACGCCCCAAGCGGCGAGCGCGATCACGGCCACGAGCATCAACACCAGCGCGCCCCACGCTCCCCGTGCAGAGGACGAGCGCGGCGGCTCGGGAGGGCGCGGCGTGCGCGCGCGGATCACCTGCGCAAAGAAAAACACGCCGAACCCGCCCAGCACCAGCGCGGTCAGCCAGGCGGGGTCCCAATAGGCTTTGCCCGCAACGGCGCGGAAAAGATCGTCGCGCCAAGCAAAGCTGGCGTAGGCGAACGCCAATTGCACAGCAAACCCGGCCCACAACGAGCCGCTGAGCGCCACCAGATGCGCCGCCACCAGCCCGATCAGCACGTAGCCGGGCAGCGCGGCCAACCCCCAGGGCAAAGCGGGCGCCACACCCTGCACCGCGATCAGCGCCCAAAACGCTCCTCCGACCCCACCGGCCAGCCATGCCGCGCGTCGTCGCCCCACCATGCGCTCCAAAGCAGGTTGCACGCTCCCCCAAAGCAGCCACGCGCTCAACAGCGGCACGATCAACACGGCGAAAAGCACGCCCAGCTCATAGGCCAGCGGTTGCAGCTCCACGCCGAGCCAACGCTCGTGCACGTCCAGCACCGGCAACGGCAAGGGCAACAGCCCGAGGGTGCGCTCCAAGGCATAATTGCAGGCGTCCATCAGCCACCAGGCGGGCGCCCAAACGCTCAGTCCGGCCAGCGCCGCCAACGCCAGCACAATCGGCTCGGGCGCGCGGCGCAACGTGGCGTGCCAAGCGCGTCCCCGCTGCGCCCAGAGCGCCACGCCCAACAGCACAACAGCCGTCAAAACGTAGCGCACGACCAAGACGCGCGTTTCGGCCAAAGCCGTTTGCGCGGCGAAAAGCACCGCCGCCGCGATTGCCGTGCTCCAAAGGGGAATTTTCACCGTTGCGCTCCTTGTGCCTCATGGCGGGGCGACCTCGCCCAGCGCTAACGCGCTGACCTCACCCGCCCCGCTGCGGCGCGCACGTCGGACGCCACATCGCTACGCTCGCGGCGTCCTCGCGCGCGCCGCCCTCACCCCGCGAGCAGATCCCGCAAAGCGTCCTCGGCCTGTTCAAAGCGAAAAACGTAGCCCAGCTCCAGCAAGCGGCAGGGCACGGCACGCTGCCCATCCAGCACCAGCGTAGCCATCTCGCCGAGCGCCAGCCGCAGCGCCCAAGCGGGTGTGCGCAGCGCATGGGGACGCCCCAACACACGAGCGAGTGCGCGCGCAAACTCCGCGTTGGTCAGAGGGCGAGGCGCGCAAAGGTTAAACGCCCCTTGTGCGCCCTCTCGCTCCATCAGGAAACGGAGCGCGCCCACCTCGTCTACGATGTGTATCCAGGGCAACCATTGCCGTCCCGCTCCAAGCGGCCCACCCAGAAACAAGCGGAAGGGCAGCACCAGGCGCGGCAACGCACCTCCCACCGTGCTGAGCACAATCCCCGTGCGCACCACCACGCGCCGCACGCCCGCCGTCTCGACCGCCGCGCTCGCAGCTTCCCAGTCCACCGCCAGCCGCGCCAAGAAATCGTTCCCGGGTGGCGCGTCTTCGGCGAGT
>JALSSH010000527.1 GCA_026984385.1 Ardenticatenia bacterium
TTGATTGCCGAAAAATCCCAGCCGCGCTCCATTGACTGGCGCGCCTTTGTTCAAAAGTACGGCATATTGCTTTCGCTGGTGTTGCTCAGCGTGGTTTTGGCGCTGAAAACCGACCGCTTTTTGACGGCGGACAACCTGACCAACGTTCTACGCCAATCCGCCATCAACGGCATTATCTCGGTCGGGATGATGATGGTGATCCTGACGCGGGGGATTGACCTTTCGGTCGGGTCGGTGTTGGCGCTGGCCACAGTGGTTGGCGCGGACATGCTCAAAAACGAGGGGATGCCCTTTGTGCAGGCGATTGGAGTGGCGTTGCTGGTCGGTTCATTCGCGGGCGCGCTCAACGGCGTGATGGTCGCCTGGCTGAACATTCCCCCTTTCATTGCCACGCTGGGGATGATGACTTTTGCGCGCGGCGCGGCCAAATATTACACCGACGGGCAGCCGATCTCGGGGTTGGAAAAGCAGCTCGGGCACGGCTTCCGCTATTTGGGCACGGCAGAGCCTTTTGGTGTGCCGATGCCGATTATCGTGGCGGGGTTGGTCTTTTTGGGCGCGTATGTGCTGTTGAACCATACCCCGCTGGGGCGCTACATCTTCGCGCTGGGTGACAACGAGGAAGCCGCCTTTCTTTCCGGCTTGCCCGTGCGCGCGATCACGCTCTTTGTCTACGTGAGCGCGGGGCTGCTTTCTGCGCTGGCGGGCGTGATCTTGGTCGGGCGCTTGAACTCTGCTCAGCCCACCGCCGGCGAAATGTTCGAGTTCGACGCCATCGCGGCGGTGGTGGTGGGCGGCACAAGCTTTGAGGGCGGCGAAGGCACAGTGTGGGGCACGCTGATCGGTGTACTCATCATCGGCGTGATAGATAACGGGCTGAACTTGCTTAACGTCTCGTCGTTTTACCAGGACATCACCAAAGGGGCGGTGATCGCGCTGGCGCTGCTGCTTCATCGCGCGGTGCGCTGAACGCCCGCCAAATGCGGAAGAGGAGGTCGCGTCAGGAAGTGTCACACAACACATCGTCAGTTCGCTAGATCGGTCTTGGGGAAAGTTTACACGGCATCCGACCGTACAACGAAAACCTTACAGGAGGTAAGGAACAATGTTACGCAAAGCAACAATTGTTTTACTGGTTCTGGTGTTTTCCATCGTGCCGCTGGGCACGCTGAGCGCCCAAGAGGACGGTGGGTACACCATCGGCCTGTCGCTTTCCACGCTGAACAATCCGTTCTTTGTCACGTTGCGTGACGGCGCACAAGCCGCCGCCGACGCGATGGGCGTGGAACTGATCGTGCTGGACTCGCAAGACGACCCGGCCACCGAAGCGGCGAACATGGACGACCTGATCGCCCAGGGCGTGGACGCGATTTTGGTCAACCCGACCGACGCGGACGCAATTGTGCCCTCCATCGAGGCGGCCAACGAGGCGGGTATCCCCGTCTTCACGATTGATCGCGGCGCGGCGGGTGGCGATGTGGTCAGCCACATTGCCTCGGACAACGTCGCGGGCGGGCGCATGGCCGCCGAGTACCTTTGCAACGCTTTGGGCGGCGAAGGTAAGGTCGTGGAGCTGGAAGGCATCGCCGGCACGTCGGCGGCGCGTGATCGCGGCCAGGGCTTCAACGACTACATGAGCGAGAACTGCCCGGGCATCGAGATCG
>JALSSH010000528.1 GCA_026984385.1 Ardenticatenia bacterium
AGGTGCAGCGTTTCGAGGGTCGCGGCAAGTTGGCCTCCAGCAATCGCCAAGACGCGCTCATGTTCCGGCGTGAAAGCGTCCACCTCGTCCGAATCAATGTTCAGCGCGCCGATGGTGCGTTTGTGCACGGTGAGCGGTACGGAGAGCAACGAGCGGATTTCCGGATCGATGTGACGGAAGCTCGGGTCGGCGTAGGTGTTCGGCACGTAGATGGCTTTGCCGCTGGCAATAACCGCGCCGGAGACGTACTCACCCAGTTTGAACTTCACTTTGCCCAAGAATTCTTTGGCAATGCCTGCGCCGGCGTGGAGCAAGATGGTTTCGCCGTCGTCTTCCAACAGCACGGCGCTGGCCGAGCGACATCCCAGGGCTTCGCGCACCGCTTCAACGGCCACTTGCAAAATCTCGTCCCGAGAGTCCATCGCGCTGGTGCGACGAGCCAGCTCGTGCAGCGCGATCACTTCGTGCAAGCGTTGGGTGAGGGTGTGAGTGGTGGCGGCGTTGGTGAGCGCGCTGGCCGCTTGCAAACTCAGCATCTCCAACACGCGGTGTTCGCTGGGGCGGAAAAATTGCGGTTCGGCGTAAAGTAATGTGAGCACGGCCAGCGGTTGGTCGTTGTGCCCGATAGGGTAAAGCGCGGCGGCGCGCACCGTCCAATCGGTCGCCAGGTGTTTATATTCGGCGTCTTTTTCCTCCAACCTGGGCAACCAAAGCGGGCGGCCTTCTTTTTGCACGCGCAACGTCAGCGCGTTGGGGGCGGGGGCGGTGCGCGACGTATAAGTGGGGTCTTGCCCCTCGCCGCGCTTTAAGACGCGCCATTGCATTGCCTCCCAAGAAGGATGCGGATGTAAGCACAAGTGCACCTCGTCTGCCCCCAACAAATCCAGCGCCGCGCTAATGACCAAACGCGCGATTGTAGGGGGGGCTTGTGTGTTTGCCAGGTCTAAGCTGAGCTGATGTAGCGTCTCCAGGGCGTGGAGTTGGGCGACGGTCTGGTCGTGCAGCCGTGCGTTGTGGACGGCGGTGGCAACCACCCCCGCGACTGCCTTCAGCAAGGCGATCTCGTCCGGCGTGTAAGCGTTGGGGGTGTAACTTTGCACCGAAAGCACGCCGATCACCTCGTCTTGGGTGATCAGAGGGACGATCAACACGCTGCGCGGCCATCCCCCGATTTGCACGGCGTCTTTGCTGCGGGGGTCTTTTTCTGTGTCGTGAATGATGAGGCTTTCGCCGTTGCGCAGCACTTGTCCAACCAAGCCTTCTTTGGCGGGGCGGACTTCGTCCGGACGGCGCTCGCCTTCGTCGTAAAGTTGCGCCATGTGCACAGTTTCGGTCTGGCGATCATATAGCGCGATAAAAAAGCCGCTCACATCCATCAGGGCGCTGATGTGTTTGTAGACCAACTCCGATACTTCTGTCAGCGAGAGACGGCTGAACGCTTGGCTGAGGTGGCTGAGCACCTGCAACATCTTGGCGCGTTGTTGTTCGGCGCGCAATTGGTGCGCGTGGTAAAGCGAAACGGCCAATTGGCTTGCCAGCGCTTGGGCCAGCTCCAAGTCGGCCTCGTCGAAGGCGTGGGCTTGTGGGCTGTCGAGTGTCAGTTCACCCAGATACAGCCCGCGATGCACCAGCGGCACGCCGAGCCAGCTACGGATCGAGCGCATGTCGGGGCGTTGCACCCAACGGTCGTCGCAGGCCGTGTCCGGAATCAGCAGGGGATGGCCGCTCTCTCGCATCAGGCGGTTGAGAGGATATTCGGGTTGGTGGTTTTCCGGGCCGGAAAGCCAGCGCTCGATCTGGCCGTCGTGCCAGCGTTGCCCTTCGATCTGCCCGTGCGGTTGCAGCATATACAGCGTGCACGTTTGGCAAGGGATCAGGCGCGGCAGGGCCTGGAGCACGGTGGCCGCCATTTCTTCAAAGCCCATTGTGCGTGGCAGCGTGCTGGTGATGGCATAAAGGGTTTGCAGGCGATCACGGACGCGCTCGTGAAGGTGATAGACGATCAGGAACGCATCCGGTTGAGGCAAACGCCAGATACTTGCTTTAACGGCGACGCGCTGCTCGCTTTTGGCGCACACCACAGCGCTCAACTCATAGGTGGGCTGGCCGCTGGCTAGGAACTGTTGCCATTCCTCGATGACCCGAGGGGCGCTTTCTTGGGTCAAAAAGCGCAACACCGAGCGCCCGAGCACATCTTCGGGGGCGTAGCCGTAAATTTCCGCGATAGCGGGGGTGGCAAAGCGGATCACTCCGTGCCGGTTGAGGATCATAATGGCTTCGTGCGCGGTCGGAAAAGAGGCCACATGCGGCTTTTTTGGGGAGAGCGATGCATTCATAAGGATCGGCGCGAGAAAGCTCCATTTACTCAGGCGGAAGGTGCGCCTTTTCTCCTTTCGTAAACACGACGCACGACGGCGTTACGCTTATTCCTGTGATGACGGCACACCGCAAAAGATACAGTGCCGAGGACGCGCTCTCCGACTATAAGCGAGGAGCGGTTGCGCGCAGCCCTCGGATGACCTGGTAGATCGCGTGAACCCGAAAGCGGCGATCGTGGCAGGCGACGAAAAAGTCTTTCACCAAAGCGCGCGTGTCCAAGTTGTCAGTATAGGTAAATAAGCGCATGTCCGCCAGCTCCTCAACGCTCAACAAACCGCCGCGTGCCAGTTGTTGCAGTTGTGGCCTCAGTACGCGCACGTCACGGCCCAACTCGCGGGCGAGCTGTTCGGCGGTGACGGTAAGGTGGGGGCGGGTGTGGAAATGGCGCATGATGTCCCACTTGATGAAGGTGTCGAGCCGTGTTTGGACAAGCTCCAACAGGCGCGGCTCAATATCTAGGGTGGGCAGAAGTCCGGTATGTTTTCGGGACATGGTTTTTCCCCTTTGAAGGCTCAAAACCGGCTTTGCTTCCTCAGCGTGAACCTGTGTGGTGGCGCTGAGCGGTGTGCTTCTGAGCGTCTAGCGCCGCCGACGACGCCCCCCGCCGCGCCGTACCATTTCCGGCGAGGCCGTTTGGCGGTTGCGCTGGATGATTTTGTAACAGCAATGCTTAAACTTTTTGCCGCTGCCGCAAGGGCACGGGTCGTTGCGCCCCACGCCGTCATATTGGCTGATGTGTAAAGGCAGCCCGGGGATATTCTCGACGGTGGCGGGGCGGCCTTTGCCACGTCGCGGTTGCGAGCGCCCATTGCCGCCGGCAGCTTGGGCTTGAGCGGCGGCCTGCACGGTCGGCATCGCGCCGCGTCCGGCGTGCACATTGGTAAGTTGGCGTTCGAGGCGGAAAGTGGGGCGTTGTTTTTCGGGTGGGGCAACGCGGAAAATATCTTGCACCACTTTGGTCTTGATCTCTTCTTGCAGCAAGCGCCACATCTCGTAGCTTTGCCGCTGATATTCTACCAACGGGTCGCGCCCGCCGATGCCGACCAGCCCGATCCCCTCGCGCAATACGTCCAAGTCGGTCAGGTGACGTTGCCAAAATTGGTCCATCGTGTTCAGCAGCACGTATCTTTCGGCCATCGCCATCCACGCTTCGCCGAATTTTTCTACGCGCTGTCGATAGACCTCGCCCGCGCCCTCAAAAAGCGCACTGGCGACGGCGGCCATCGGGTCTACGCGGTCGGCGGCGGCGATCTCGGCGAGCTTTTCGGGCGTCAAGTGGTTGGGCACGGGGTAAACGGCCAGCACCGCACGCCGCAGTTCTTTGAAGTCCCACTCGATGGGGTCGCCCTGCATGTGTTCGGCGACCACGTTTTCGATCTGTTCGGCCACCAACTCCAAAATCTGCCCGCGTAACTCGCCCGGGGCCGCTTCTAACACTTTGCGGCGCTGGGCGTAGATGGTTTCGCGTTGCTTGTTGACCACGTCGTCGTATTCCAGCACGCGCTTGCGGATATCGAAGTTGTGCGCTTCCACGCGCGTTTGGGCTTGCTGGATAGACTTGGAGATCATGCGGTGTTGGATGGGCAGCTCTTCGGGCATATCCATCCGCTTCATAAAGTTGCGCACGCGCTCCCCGCCGAAGCGCCGCATGAGGTCGTCTTCCAGCGAGAGGTAAAAGCGGCTTTCGCCCGGGTCGCCCTGGCGACCGGAACGCCCGCGCAACTGGTTATCAATGCGGCGCGCCTCGTGGCGTTCCGTGCCCAACACATAAAGCCCGCCGCCCTCAACTTGCAAGTGCAAGTTGGGGTCTTGTTCAAAGCGACGTTTGGCCTCTTCGTAGGCTTCTTGCCATTGCGCATCGTCGGCCAGGATCACGGGCAGGTCGTAGCGCTCGAAGAGGATTTGTTGGGCCAGGGTGTAGATTTTGCCCGCGCGCAAAACCACTTCGCGGTCGCGGGCGCACTCGGCGCGCGCCTCGTTGAGCACTTCCTCCCACTGTTCGGGCTTGGCTTCGGTGATATCTACGTCGTAGCGTTGGCGCAGCTTGTCGCGCGCCAGGCCCTCCGGGTTGCCGCCGAGCAAAATATCCACACCACGCCCGGCCATATTCGTTGCGATGGTCACCGTGCCCGGGCGGCCCGCTTGCGCGATGATCACGGCTTCGCGTTCGTGCTGCTTGGCGTTGAGCACGGCGTGCTCGATGCCGGCGCGCTTCAGATAGCCGCTAAGCCGCTCGCTGGTCTCGATGGCCGCCGTACCGACCAAGATCGGCTGGCCGCATTGTTGCCGCCGCTTGATCTCACGCACGACGGCCTTCCACTTGGCCCGCTCGGTCATAAAGACCATATCCTCATAGTCCACGCGGATCATGGGCTTGTGGGTGGGGATGACGGTCACTTCCAGGTCGTAAATTTCCTCAAATTCGCTGGACTCGGTAGCCGCTGTGCCGGTCATGCCGGCGAGTTTTTCGTACATGCGGAAGTAGTTTTGGAAGGTGATCGTCGCCAGCGTCAAGTTTTCGCGGCGCACTTCCACGCCCTCTTTGGCTTCGATGGCTTGGTGCAGCCCTTCGGAAAAGCGCCGCCCGTGCATCAGCCGACCGGTGAACTCGTCCACAATGATCACCTGGCCGCCCATGACCACATAATCGCGGTCGCGCTGATAGACCACGTGGGCGCGCAGCGCGTTATCCAGATAGGGCAACATCTCGGAGTTTTCGCGGCTGTAAAGCGAGGGCGGCGCGTCCGGATCGTCTTCGGAAGGGCGCAGGAGACCGCGCTTGGCGAGCAGCTCCTCGATTTTCGCCACGCCGCGCTCGGTCAGGTAGACGCTGCGGGTTTGCACGTCTTCCACATAGTCGCCGTCCGGCTCTTCGGCCTCGACGCTCTCTTCGCTGCTGGGGCGCAATTTGCGCACGAGCTGGGCAAACAGCCCGTAGTAGTCCGAAGGTTCGTCGGCCTGGCCGCTGATAATAAGCGGGGTGCGCGCTTCGTCGATCAAGATGTTGTCCACCTCGTCCACGATGGCGTAATGGTGGCCGCGCTGCACCATATCTTCCAGGCGGTGCACCATGTTGTCGCGCAGATAGTCAAAGCCGAACTCGTTGTTTGTG
The DNA here is from genome assembly GCA_026984385.1 of Ardenticatenia bacterium. Lineage (GTDB taxonomy): Bacteria > Chloroflexota > Anaerolineae > Aggregatilineales > Aggregatilineaceae > JALSSH01. The sequence continues at coordinate 5,492 of JALSSH010000528.1, forward strand.
CCGTAGGTAATGTCCGCTTGGTAGGCTTCTTGGCGCGAGATCGGTTCAAGGTTTTGATAGCGCGCGTCGTCGCTGGGCCATTCCGGGTTGAAGCGGAAGGAGTGCATGGTCTCGTTTCCGCCTCGGCTCTGGATCACGGCGGAAGTTAGCCCCAAAAAGTGATAGATCGGCCCCATCAGTTGCAAGCCGATCTTGGAAAGGTAGTCGTTGGGCGTGACCAGATGCGCACCGTGACCGCTCAGTGCGTTGAGGTACAGCGGCAACGTGGCGACCAATGTTTTGCCCTCGCCGGTTTTCATCTCCGCGATCTTGCCCTGGTGCAGCACGATCCCGCCGATAAGCTGCACATCGTAATGGCGCTGGCCGATGGTGCGCTTGGCCGCTTCTCGCACAACGGCGAACGCTTCCGGCAAGAGATCGTCGAGCGTTTCGCCTTCGCGTAAACGGCGACGAAACTCGTCGGTTTTGGCGCGCAAGGCCTCGTCGCTCAGCCGCTCCATGTGCGGCTCTAGCGCGTTGATGCGCTCGACCACTTCGCGGTGGCGTTTGAGTTCACGTTCGTTCGGGTCGCCGAAAACGGCTTTGGCTAATTTGCGTAACATGTTCCCTCACAAGACGAGCGGAACGTCCAGACGTGCCGCCCGTAGGTTTGGTTTATGGTGGAAGTCTGTACGGAAACCTGCACGGGAAATTATAGCATATTCCCAGGGTTTTCTGATGGGCGTATGTGGGCGGGGGAAGATGTGTTCGGGGGCGCCGCCTCGCGGCAAGGCAGCGCCCCGATCAACGATCTACGGCGTGTACGGTTCGAGCCAGTATGCCGTGCCCTGACCCTCCGCCGTCCAGCCCATGATCCCGTTGTAGTAGACCTGATACCAAGCGGTGCTATCCGCACAGACCGGCCCGCCCAGCACCTGAAACACCGCGCCGGGTGGAATTTGGCCGATCAACGTGGCGTTGAGGTTGGGTTGGGCGCGGAGGTTGTTCGGCAGCCCGGGCAGCACGCGCCCCCACGAGTTGGGCGACAGGCGCGAAGGTAAGAACCCGGGGCATTGCCCCATCATGGTGGCGGGGGCGGGCGTGGGTTGGGCGGCGGTGGAAAGGTCCGTCACGGGCACGCTTTCCGGCGCGGTGACCGTCACCCATTTGCCGCTAACCCAGCCGATCAGCCCGTTGACGCTGATCTGCCACCAGGAGCTGTCCGCGTTGCGCCCGACGACAGGATAGGTTTCTCCGCGCGAAATTTTGGTCAGCACGTCGCCGACAAAGGGGGCGTTGCGCACGTTCAGCCGCCAGGCGGTGACGGTGGCTTGGGCCTGGGTGAGGTGCTCTTCTTGCAGCCGATACATGCGGAAGTCCAGATAGGCAGCGCCGCTCGCTTCGTAAAACTCAACCGTGATGCTGTGCGGGCCTGCGGAAAGTGGGAAGGTGGCGCTATACGTTTCGCCGGTGGCGTCGTGCCACTCGTTGATCACGTATAGCCCGTCCACGTTCACGCGCACGCCGTCGTCGGCCAGCACCTCGATCTTATAGGTGGCCGCCTCAAACTCCTGATAGAGCACCCAGCGCGCGCTGAAGTAGTCCGCTACCACGCCGGCCCCGGGTGAGCCGGCCCCCCAGTTGTGCGAAGGGAACGGCTCGGACTGGCTGAGCGCAGGCAGCCCGCCCAAAAAGACATTGTTGTAATATTGCGCGGCCCATTGCACTTGCCAATGCACGGGGATCGGTGGGGGCGTGAAGCCCGGGCCTTGCACGCCGTCGTCCAGGCTTTCCCAGCTTATGTACAGGTAGGCGGTTTCTGTGTTTTCGCGGAAGTCAATTTGGATGTGGTGCGAGCCGGCGCTGAGCGTCACGTCGGCGGTGAGCGTTTCGCCCGGGCGCGGCGCGTTGTACGTATCCAGGGTGGGGCGTTTGTCCGGCGGGTAGTCGATCCACAGCTTGACGCCGTCGTCCGCCAGGATATAAAAGCGGTAGTTGCCGCCCTCGAAGTAGTAGTCGGTGGCAAAACGCGCGCTGAAGTAGTCCACCGGCACACTGGCATCCGGCGAACTTTCGCCCCAATAGAACTCGCGCCCGCCTTCCTGACGGGTCAACACCGGGTCACCGGAAAGGTAGGGGTTGTCGTAGTATTCCACGTGCCAGATCACGCCGTCTTGAGCGTGGGCCGGAGCGGGTGCGCTCATCGGCCAGACGGCCAGCACCAGGCACGCGGCCAGTGCCAAGCTCACAATTCGCCAAGGTCGCATTCTGTGCCTCCTGAAACAAATGTCCGAGTGCTTCAGTTCTATTGTAGTACGATTTTTGCACGGGATCGGGTCGGCGGTGGTGCGGCGCAGGCGGGCCGCACAGTTTGGCGCAGCGAG
>JALSSH010000529.1 GCA_026984385.1 Ardenticatenia bacterium
TCTTTGAGCCGGTTTTCGGCGTGCTGATGGGCATGATCTTTTTCGCCGAGGTGCCCGGCGTGTTGGGATGGCTGGGTGGCGGGCTGATTTTGCTCAGCGTGTACCTGATCTCGCGCTGATCACGCCGAAAATGGGCGCGGACAATGCACGAACGGGATAATGAACGGCACACGTTGCCGATATTCTGCGTAGAGCGGCCCCAGCTCGCGCGCCATGCGCTCTTCTTCCAACCAGCCCCCGATCAAAAAATACGCGGTTGAGCCAAGCGCCAACGCAAAGCTCGCGGCGTGCATAGTCGGTTGTGCCCAAAGGTAGATTGCCGAAAAAAGGTAAATCGGGTGGCGCACCAGGCCGTACATGCCGCGTTGCACAAAAGGCTCGGGCGGCAAGGGGAGCGGCTCGCCGCCGAAATAGGCTTGGACTTGGCGCACCCCCACAAAGCGCCATAGATCGAAACTGCGACCAGCCATGTACAGCGCCACCAAGCTCAAAACGCGAGCGCCGTTCAGCGCCCAAACCAACACCCCATCGGCGCGCCAGAGTGTAGGCCCGGGCCGCCACATCATCCACAACCCAATCGGCGCAAACGTGATCAGGCTGATGAGGGTATAGATCAGCCGATAAAAGCCCTCATAGGTGCGCTGGCCGAACAAAACTTGTGCTCGGCGTTTGACCGGTTGAGCTGCCATCAAGCTATGCACAAAGCCGAAGCCGGTCAGCCCGATCAGGACGGGGAACATCGTTTGCCACATCAGCGCGTATCTCCTTGAGCAAAAACCACGGACTTGTGGATTATACAAAAAACGCGCCTGCACGGGCGCGGATTGGGCGCTGCATGATTTCCGTCTAAACGAAAAAAGCGCACCCATGTTGGATGCGCCCACTGAGCGGGCAACGGGATTCGAACCCGTGGCCTTCTCCTTGGCAAGGAGACGTTCTACCGCTGAACTATGCCCGCAAAGCTGCTCAAAGTATAGCGCAGGGTAACTTATTTGACAAGAGTTTTTTGCCGAGCTTGTATCTGTTCCGCGATAATGCACGGGGGTGGTGTTCAGTTAAAATGTCCACATGAAGACACAAAGGACCATCACGCGCCCATTGGACATTTAGGGCGTGTTGGAATATAGTGGGATTAATGTGGGATATTGACGGGCACAAACCCGCTTACCAAGCATTTTTAACAGGCTGCCGATGAGCTTTTCGCTGCGCATCCGTCCTTCACGCATGGCGCGCAAGTCGTCCGAAAGAGAGCATGTGCGCCCGCTGGAAAATAAGCGCGCCACCGGAAAAAAACGCCCCCGCCGTCGCGCTACACCACGCCCCACTGAGGGGGAAGTCAACGGCGACGTGCGGCGGCGGATGCGCCCGCGCAAACCGACCACGCCCACGCTCGGCGCACCGCCACGCCGTGCGGGCCGTCGCTCTCGGCGGCGCACGCAAGTTTCGCGCCCTTCAACGCGAGCACGGCGGCGGTTTAACCTTTACGCCCTGTTGAGCTGGCGGGCGGTTTCCGGCGTGATCGTGGTCGGTTTGGTGGTCGTGCTCTACTTATTCCTGACAACCGACACGTTTTACGTCAACGCGGTAGCTATCGGCGGAGAAAAATACCTCAGTCGAGAGGAGATTTTCCGCTATAGCGATATCGCCCGCAAACATATCTTTTGGATCGACCCGCAGGAGGTAGAGGCACGCTTAGAAGCCGTGCCGAATATCGCCGACGCAACGGTTGTAGTCGGCTGGCCGCCGGATATGGTGCAAATCCTGGTGGTGGAGCGCGAACCCGCTCTGACCTGGGAGCAACAAGTGCGTGTGTGGGTGGACGTGAACGGCATTGTGATGAAACAGCGCGAAGACCGCCCCGATCTGTTGCGGATCGTCGTGCCGGACGCCACCGAACCGATCTCGGTGGGGCAACGAATCCCACAAGCGATCGTAGACGGCGCGCTGTTGCTCAAGCGGCGCTATCCTAATATCGAGGTGCTGCTTTACGACACGGAAAAGGGGCTGGGCTATCGTGACGGGCGCGGTTGGACGGTGTGGTACGGGACGGGCGAGGACATGGATACCAAACTCCGCGTCTATACCACGCTGGTTGAGGCGATCTACCCCACTGTGCAACCCGGGGAAATCGTGATGAGCGACCCAGACCGCCCCTACTACACCGTGCTTTGGCGCAACGAGTAGCGCAGCAGCGATGGCATGGGCATAATTCCTACACGTTGAAAACAAGCAGCCATCTGAGTAAAAAAACAACCATGGGTGAACTGGTAGTAGGTATAGACATCGGTACGACAAAAGTTTGCACACTGGTCGGCGAAGTGCGCGAAACCGACATCTACGTATTGGGCGTGGGCATCGAGCCTTCGCACGGAATGCGCAAAGGCGTGGTTACGGATGTGAGCGCGCTCAGTGCTGCGATCATGTCCTCCGTGCACAAAGCCGAAAAAAGCAGCGGCTATGAGATCGGGCGAGCGTTCGTTTCGGTGGCGGGCGGGCGCACCGAATCGATCAATAGCAAGGGCGCGGTCGGCATCAACGACTCACGCGGCGTACAACTCCATGACTTGGAGCGTGCGATGGACGCGGCGCGCGCGATCTCTTTGCCGCACGGGCGCGAGATTTTGCACGTGATCCCACGCAGCTATAGCCTAGACGGGCAAAGTGGGCTGCGCAGCCCTTTAGGGATGCTCGGTTTTCGGCTGGAGGTGGAAGCGCATATCGTCACCGCCGCCACCCAAACGATCCAGAATTTGGCAAAATGCGTAGAGGACGCGGGCGTTTTCGTAGATCGCTTCATCCTCAATCCGCTGGCCGCCGGTGACGCCGTGCTGACGCCGGAGGAGCGCGAAGCGGGCGTGATGGTGATTGATATCGGCGGCGGCACAACCGACTTGGCGATGTTCATCGACGGCGCGGTCTGGCACACGGCGGTGATCGCGGTCGGCGGGCAGCATATCACCAACGACACCGCCGCCGGTTTACACTTGCCAACCGAGTTGGCCGAGGCGGTCAAGCTCAAATACGGCCACGCCGACCCGCGCGCGGTCAGTTCGCTGGAAGCGTTCCCGATCCAGCCTTTCGGCGAGGAGCTGCCGAGTAAGGTTCAGCGCACCGACCTGGCACACATCATCCATGCGCGCGTGGAAGAAATTTTCGAGCTGGTGCTCAAGGAAGTGAAGCGCAGCGGTTATGACGGGCTGTTGAAGGCCGGAATCGTGCTCACGGGCGGCAGCAGCCAGCTCCCGGGCATGAAGACGGTGGCGCAAGACGTGTTCCATTTGCCGGTGCGCATCGCCCAGCCGGAAAACCTGACCGGCATGGCCGAGACGTTGCGCAACCCGGCATACAGTACCAGCGTGGGATTGCTAAAACTGGGTCTGATCATGGACCTTGAAGATGATCGGCGTGCGGCTTTGCGCAAACAACGGCGCGGGTTGGGCAGCCCGGGGGAAAAGGTGGGCGGGGTGCTCCGCGCGATCTTCGGGCGGCTTTTGCCCAAAGAGGAGGACGAGGTCTGACAAGGGTTATCCTTATGGTCCCTGGACGTGGCTCTGTTTCGGTTCGATTATTGAAACTTTTAGGGGATGACATACACAAGAATTTCCCTCACAGAAAAAATGCCGTACAATAGCAGTATTCTGTGAGGGCGCAGGGCGACCTGCTCCGACCTTATCGTATGTATCTTGCATATTCCGACGCGCAACAGGCCTAGACAATGCTTAGCTCGACGAAGCGCGCGGCGGGCATCATGGAAGCAGTTGTAGGAGGGTATGTTCAATGGCGGATGCTATGCCACTGGCGGACAACTTCGCAAGCATCAAGGTCGTGGGGGTGGGCGGTGGAGGTGGAAACGCCGTCAACCGAATGATTGAAGAAGGCCTGGGCGGCGTGGAATTCATCGCCATCAACACCGACTCGCAGGCCCTTCTGCTCAGCAAAGCCAAAACCCGCGTGCGCATCGGCGACAAATTGACGCGCGGCCTGGGCGCTGGCGGCAATCCGGAAGTGGGACGCAAAGCCGCCGAGGAAAGCTCCGACGAGCTTTACGAAGTGCTGCGCGGCGCGGATATGGTCTTTATCACCGGCGGCATGGGCGGCGGCACAGGCACAGGCGCGGCGCCAGTGGTGGCCCAAGTGGCAAAGGAACTCGGCGCGCTGACCATCGGCGTCGTCACACGCCCCTTCACTTTCGAAGGCTCGCGCCGTATCCAGGTAGCCGAAGCGGGCATCGAGGCGCTCAAAACCCAGGTGGACACGCTGATCGTGATCCCTAACGACCGCCTGTTGCAGATCGTGGACAAGAAGGCCAGCTTGCAAGACGCCTTCGGCCTGGCCGACGATGTGCTGCGCCAGGGCATCCAGGGTATCTCAGAGCTGATCACTGTGCCCGGGTTGATCAATTTGGACTTCGCCGACGTGCGCACGATTATGTCCGAAGGCGGGGCGGCGCTGATGGCCGTCGGGCGCGCCAGCGGCGAAGATCGCGCCCGCAAAGCCGCCGAAGAAGCGATCAGCTCCAGCTTGCTGGACGTGACCATTGATGGCGCGCGCGGCATCCTCTTCAACGTCACCGGCGGGCCGGATATGAGCCTGTTTGAGGTCAACGAGGCGGCGGCGATTATCAAGGAAACCGCGCATCCGGACGTGAACCTGATCTTCGGCGCGGTGATTGACGAGAACATGGGCGACGAAATCCGCATTACGGTCATCGCCACCGGCTTTGAGCAAACGCGCGTCACCCAGCGCCGCATGGCAAAACCGGTCGCCAAACCGCGCCCGGCTCCGCGTCCCGCGCCGCAGCCTGTCGCGCCAGAACCGGAACAACAACAGCCGGATTCTGTGCCCGCGCAGCCTACGCCGCGCAAGGCCGAAGAAGAATTTACGTCGCGCGTTTACGACACCGACGATCTAGATATTCCGGCGTTTTTGCGCCGTCGTTAGGGGCACGTGGGCGCACGCCGCGCTCACCCGCGCGTATACGGTCCACATACCCTCTGAGCGTTACCTTCTCTGCGGGTGGTTTGGCCTGCCTGCCAGCAGAGAAGGTAACGCGCGTTTATAGGGTCATCGGAAAGATGCAATGCGGGCGCGTGTAGCGTGCTTTTCAGCACACAGCAACACGCCGATCCGCACGTGCGCGCCGTTCCCAAGCGGCGCGCGTGTAGAAAACACGTGTTCCACGCGAACAAATCTTAAAATTTCCGCCGAAAGTACCTCGGTACTATATGCGATAAGCGGCGCTCGTGTTACATTGAAAGCCCACGAACCACCATATACAGGGGTGCACACCGTCACATACCCCCATATATGGGGGATAATATCCTCGCACGGTGGGAAAAAGTGGGATTTCTGCGCTGGCAACAAAGCGCCCAACCGAGCACCACACAGAGAACATATACTACACAGGGGAGCCACTTATGCTCCCCGTGATGTTCCTTGTGACAAGGAAAGCGCGGTTTTGGGGCACGGACAAAATGAGGTGGGGATATGCAATGCCCGTATTGCAACGCCAAAAACCAGTCCCGTGTGGTGGATACCACCCGCGACGCTCAAGGGGGCATCCGCCGCCGGCGCGAGTGTAAGGCCTGCGGTCGGCGCTTCAGCACCTACGAGCGTGTGCTCAGCGCCACGCCGCTGTTGGTTAAAGGGGACGGCAGCCGAGAGGCCTTCGACCGCGAAAAGCTCATTCGTGGCATCCAAATTTCCTGCGCCAAACGTCCGATCTCTGCTGCCGCGATCAACGGCTTGGTAGACCGCATCGAAACGCACTTGCAACATCTGGGCAAGGATGAAGTTTCCAGCCGCGTGGTGGGGGATATGGTGATCGAGGAGCTAAAGGAAATTGACCCCATCGCTTACATTCGCTATGCCATCGTCTACTTGCGCCTGGACAGCCTAACCAGCGTGCGAGACATCATTGACGGGCTGCTCACCGACCAAAACACGAACGGTAAACGCGCTCCAAAGGCGGCTGACGCGCCCTCTACCCCTTCTTCGCCGCAAGCGCAACCCGCGTCCCCGCCGAAAAAGACGCCCTCCTCGTCGGGGCCATCCTCGGCTGCGGAAAAGCCGACAGTTGACGACAAAGGAAAGACGAGCGCGTCCTCGGCCTCATCCTGACGTAACGGGAAAATCGAACGTTTTTGCCTGTGTTCTGCTGTCCATCGCGCAGCAGAAGCCGTGATAGCTTTGTCTTTAGTGGCGGGTGGGCTGGGTGTGCCCGGTCGCCGAGCAAGTTTTTTGAAGGAGAGGTTTACGATGGTGGGGAAAAAGAAACCAACCCAAGCGAACGCGCCCGAACGCGCTAACGGCTTTCGCAAAGTGCCCTTGCCGCCGGAGCTGCGGCGCGAAATTCCGCTTTCTGAAAACGCGCGCAAAGTGCTCCGCAAGCGCTATTTGCGGCGCGGGCCAGATGGCAAGCCGGTCGAAAACGAGGCCGAGATGTTTTGGCGTGTAGCCTATCACGTGGCGCGCGCTGAGGCCGAACACGGCGGCGAAGTTGAGCCGATGGCGCGCCGCTTTTACGACATGCTGACCGCGTTACGCTTTTTCCCCAACAGCCCCACCTTTACCGGCGCGGGCACACCCTTAGGGCAGTTGGCCGCGTGCTTTGTGTTGCCGATTGACGACGATATGGGGCGCACCGGCTCGGGCATCTTCGAGACGCTGCGCAACGCTGCGTTGATCCAGCAAACCGGCGGCGGCAACGGCTTTTCCTTCAGCCGACTACGTCCTAAAGGCGCGCTCGTGCGCTCTTCCAGCGGCAAAGCAACCGGGCCGGTGGGCTTTTTGCGCGTCTATGACCAAGCCTTTGGTGAGATCGCCCAGGGGGGAAGCCGCAGGGGAGCTAATATGGCTGTAATAAGAGTTGATCACCCCGACATCCGCGACTTCATCACCTGCAAAACCAGCGAGGGCGCGATCACCAACTTCAATATCTCGGTCGGCATCACCGACGAATTTATGCACGCGGCGGAAAGCAACGACACTTACGAGCTGGTCAATCCGCAAGACGGCAAAATTTGGGAGACACCACGCGCGCGGGAAATCTTCGATCTGATCGTCAAACAGGCCCATCACAACGGCGAGCCTGGGGTGCTCTTCCTGGATACCGCCAATCGGCATAACCCCGTTCCCCATCTGTACGAGATCGAGGCGACCAACCCCTGCGGAGAGCAGTTTCTGGGGCCGTATGAAAATTGCTGCCTGGGTTCGGTGAACTTGGCGCGGCACGTCACCGCAGACCGCCGCGTAGATTGGGAAAAGCTGCGCGAAACGGTGGAGACGGCCACGCGCTTTTTGGAGGACGTGGTCACCGCCAACGCTTACGTGCCCGCCGTACCGCAACTGAAAGAAGCCGCGCACCGTGTACGCCGCATTGGGTTGGGCATCATGGGCTTGGCCGATATGATGTATGTGTTGGGTGTGCGCTACGGCTCGGTGCAAGGCCAGGAGTTCGGCGGCCAGGTGATGGAGTTCATCCGCTACCACGCCATGCGCACGAGCATCGAGCTGGCAAAGGAACGCGGCCCCTTCCCCGCTATCGAAGGCAGCATCTACGATCCGTCGAACCTTACTTGGCAACCACCCCAACCGCTCGTGCCTTACACGCACGATTGGGGGCGTCCGCCGCTGGATTGGGACGCGATTGTGCAGGGCATCAAAGCGCACGGCATTCGCAACGGGGCACAGCTCACCGTTGCGCCCACCGGCACGATCTCGACGGTGGCGGGCGTGGAAGGCTACGGCTGCGAGCCGGTCTTCGCGCTGGCGTATTTGCGCTATGTCAACGATGAGGAGGGCAAGCAGTTCACCTTACAATACACCAGCCCACTTTTTGAGCGCGCG
>JALSSH010000530.1 GCA_026984385.1 Ardenticatenia bacterium
CGTCCACCGCGTCCCCGTCAACCGCCGTGATGATGTCACCGACCTGCAAACCGGCTTCGGCGGCAGGTGTATCCTCAAAAACTTCGGTGATCTCCGCGCCCTGCTCGGTCGGCAAGTCTTCCTCGGCGGCGATCTCGGCGTTCAACATGCGATAGCTGACGCCGAGCTGGGTCGGGTGCGCCATCGGCGGCATCTGTCCCTGACCCCAGGGCATATTTTCCTCGGGCATCATCCCACCGAGCATCGCCATCGGATTTTCAACGGTAAGCTCGACTTCCTCGCCGTCTCGCTGCACGGTGAAAACGAGTGTGTCCTCACGCAGCAGCTCCATCATCATCCGCCCGCCAACGATCTCGTCTATCGGCTGGCCGTTGATCGCGGTGACAATGTCCCCTTCCTGAAAGCCCACATCCGCCAGCGGAGAGTCTGGGTCAATGGATTTGACCTCCAAGCCCGCATCGGTGAGCTGCATCTCCACGCCGAGCATGTTCAGCACGGCTTGCACGCCCGGGTGCTCGGGCAGCCCTTGCGGCGGAGTCATGCCCATCTCAAAGGAGGTCGGGCGCTCGCCGAGTTCCACTTCGTAGCTGCGCTCTTCGCCGCGCCAACGGGCCACAATCGTCACCACGTCGCCCGGAGCATAGTTGCCGATCACGTCTACAAGCTGGTCGGCGCTTTCGATGGCTGTCTCGTCCACCGAAACGATCACGTCGCCGCGCCGCAAACCGGCTTCGTCTGCCGGTGAGTCCGGCACAACCTCCGTGATCACCACGCCGCGCACGCCGTCCCGCACCATCACGCCCAACCAGGCGCCGCCTGCTTCCTGTGCGGACAGCGCGACCGAGGGACTATCGGAAGCTGCTTGCGCACTCAACGCACCCAGTCCGCTCACGATCAACGCCAGAGTAACTACCAAGCCCAAAACTCGTTTTTGCCACATATGCTTACCTCCTCAACCGTCATCATCGGGTCGCCTTTAGGCGGCAAACCCACGCGCCGCTCTCTGGCGCTTGTGTCAGGGCGTGGCGCGTTTATGTTCCACCCTCTACTTTGGGGTGGATTTGTAAAAAATGTGTAACCTGCGCCTAAGAAGCAGCTAAGAAAAGGCGCGCTGCAGGGGAAAGGAGCGGGTGGAAAGGCCGTGCGCCTATTCCACCCACACCTCGACATGCTCGCCGCTGTCGTGGTCTTCCACGTCCGCGATCACGCCGCTGGCGCCCTGGCGGATCGCTTCCATAATCGCGTCGTAGTCCACGTTGGCGCTGTTGGGGGCAAAGCGCGCGCCGAGCTTGATCCCGACGTTGACCAGGCTCAAGGGGATATTGACGTTAACTTTGGTGCGGCCACTTTTCATATCCGTGATGCGCACGCGCAACATGCGCGGGGCGCGTGGCGGAGGCGGGGGCGGGGCGTGTTGGGCTTCTCCTTGGCGCAGCGCCTGGAGCAGCCTCGCGCCCTCCTCGGCGGAAATTTTGCCCTCTCGCACCATCTCCAAAATGCGCAACCGTTCTTCAGCCGTTGTCATGTTCGCTCCTTCTGTGTCCCGTTTTGGGGGACGCGCCAAATCATGTGAACCAGAGTGCGTTCGGCGCGGAATTGGTGTGCGCGCCACACGTCCGCGCCGATCTTGTCGTCGGCGGGGTGTTCGGTGACCAATGAGCGACCGACAAAACGCCGCGCCACAAAGTGCACCAGTGCGTCCAGCAACGCCCGACGCTCTGCACTTTGTGGACGGACCAGTGCATCGAAATACAGCGTATAGCTGCCCAGGATGTGTTCCACGCTTAGCGCGGCTTCGAGCGTCCCCTGTTCGCCCCAAATCCCCCAATGCGCGCGCAACTTGCCGCCGCCAAATGCGAACGTGAGCCAGCGCGACGGGCGCAGTGCCTCAGCGCGGGTTGGGCGCAACCAACCCAACCCTCCGCGCGCGTTCGGACGCTCACGTTCGGCCAGCGCCAAGAGCGCTGCTGCGTCTCGCGGGCGCAAACGCTGTACCGCGTAAGGGACGGTTGGCGGCGTGTGGCCCTCGCTATAAGTGGGGCGTCGCCAGCGGGTGAAGGCGCGCTCTTCAGCAAAACCCAAGTCGCGGTAGAGCTTGCGCGCGGCCTCGTTTGCTTCCAAGACTTGCAAAACGGCAAACGCCCCGTGTTTGGACACATCGGCCAATGCCGTTTCCATCAGCGCGCGCGCAATGCCCCGCCGACGGTATTCCGGCTGCACCACCACGTTGGCGATCACCCAACCGCGCCCATAACCGGCTGGCGTGAGGGAGACATTGCCCACGATGTGCCCCTCTTCTTCCCACACGTAGCCGCGCAATAGGGGGATCACGCCCAACAAACGGGCCAGCGCCCAGCTCAGCGGACCCCAGCGCGCCGTCGCCCGCATATCGCGCAACAGCAAGCGGCCTTGCGCGTCCAGCGTTTCCGCAAAGCCGACCGCGATCAGATCGGCGATGGCGGCCAGGTCACGCCGAGGACGTGCCGGGCGAATCTGGCGGGGCATGATGACGCCCTGGGAAACCGAATGCGCCGCGATCACGGTTCGTTCCTTTTCACTCGTCCAGCGCGGCGAGCAATTGCTCGGCTTCCTCAACGGTGATCTGCCCGTCGCTCACCATCTGCAAGATCATCTGCCGCTCGTTGTCGGTGACCGGCTCTTTGGGCGGGGGAGGGGGGCCATCGTGACGCAACGGGCGTTCGGACGCGGTGAAGCGTTTTCGACGTGGCCCGGGCGTTCGGCGTTTGCGCTTGGGTTCGCGTGGTGACCAGTCCCAGCGCGCGCCCAAGATGCGCTCTGCCCAACGTCCGGCTTGCGCTCCCCAGCGTTCGGCCTGCTCTTGGAGCTGTGCGTCCAGCCCTTCGAGCTGGCGGTTGAGCTTTTCTTCCAACCAGGAAAGCCGTGCCTCGATCTCTTCCTCCAGTTGCACGCCGAAGTTAAGCATATAGTCCTCCGCTTCACCGACCAAACGCAACATTTCCGCGCCCAGGATATGCACTTCTACCTTGCCTGCCCCTAACGTGACCACTTGACGCCCGTCTGTGCCTTCACCGACCTTTGCCTGCATATCCAACCGTAGCTCGGCTTCGGCGGGCAAGATAAAGCGCACGTTGGCGTCTTCCCCCACACGGCAGAGAATATCCCCCGCCGCGCGGAAGCGGTACGTTTTCTTGGGCGCAAAGTCCAGGCTGAGCACGAGATCGTCGCCCACCTCTTCTACCACGCAATCGCCCGAGATATTGTGCAAGTACAAGTCTTCGCCGACGGCGGCGATGTGCACCGCGCCGCCTACTTCGCGCACGGTGGCGTCTCCGCCCACCGTTTGCACGTCTACGTCTCCACTGATGCCCTTCAGTCGCAAATCGCCTCCCACAGCGCGGAGCGTCACCGCGACGGCTTGGCGCACGACCAAATCACCGCCGACGCTCTGGACTTGCACCACGCCGCCGATCTCGGTCAGTTTGGCGTCGCCGCCGACCTGCTGCACGTGCACTTCCAACCCTTGAGGAACGCTGAGCCGCAAGTCACCCGCGCTTTGAAGCGCTAACGACGCGCCGTTGTTGTCGGCCCGCTTCCCTTGCACGCCATCGCCTTCCGCCACCAAGCGCGAACCGGCACGCCCCCGTATGCGCAAGTCTCCACCGACCCGTTGCACAACCAGTGGGCCGCGCACCTCGTCGTATTCCAGGTGAGTCATTCGCTTGTTCCTCCTGGGTGCTTATTCGCCTTGCAGCAAGCGCACGGCTTCTTCCGAGGTGAGCCGACCGGCGGCCAGTTCGTCCAGGATTTGGCGGCGGCGCTCCGGCGTAAGTGGGTCTTCGGCGATCTCTTCGTGGCCGGGCGGTTCGTACCCCATCGCCGTAATGATCTCGTCAAGGCGGCTGCGCACGGTGGGATAGGAAACACCCATTTCCTGCCCCACGCGCTTGAGCTTGCCGTCGCAGCGCAAAAAAAGCTCCACAAAACCCAGTTGCTCGGGCGTCAGGCGCGCCAAGCGCCCCATCGAAAAACGCCCCTCAACCGTCAAGTCGCACTGCTCACAGTGCAGGCGGCTAATGCTCATCGGCTCTCCGCACACCGGACATAACGGCGGCGTGGGCGCATTTGCATACATACGGGTAGCCTCCCCACAAATCACTGATTTACTTCTATTGTATCCAGTTGTGTTTGGTTGTCAATATATCACATGAAGAAAATTAAAGGGTTATATTGACAATGCTCATAAATTAGCGGGGTAGATCGGGCGGTTTGGGTGGGGGAGTTGTCGGAGGAGGGGGAGGTTGACGGCGTTGGCGTTCGCGGAGCATCGTTTGCCCCAAGCCCGGCTCCCACTCGTCGGCCAGCGCGCCGTTGGCGCGGGTGAGTTCCAGTCCGCCCAAGTTGCGCGCGATGATCTCCAACATGCGTGGCTGCACCCAGGCAACCGTCCCAACCTGCACAGCCACCGCGCCCGCATCCAAAAAATCGCGCGCGTCGGACGGCGCGTGCACACCGCCGCAAGCGGTCACCGGCACGCCGACCGCACGCACCACCTGCCCTACGGCGCGCAGCGTCTGCGCTTTCAGCCAGGGGCCGTACATGCGCCCGCCGACCAGCCGCCCGCTGAGCGGGTCGCGCGCTGTGCCGCGAGGCGGACCGGCGACCACCACCCCACCCGCGCCCGCTTGTTCGGCGGCTTGGGCCGCTTCCACCGCGCGATAGAGCGGCACGCGCACCAGGATCGGGCGCTGAGTGTGAGATAGCGCAGCGCGCACGACCTGCGCGATCTCCTCGGCAGTGGCGCGGTCGTGCAACCCCAGCTCCAACGCCGCCACGCCCTCCGTCTCGTCCAGCGCCACCGCGCAGCGCTCCACCGTGTGCGGGTCGGAAGCGATCACATGGGCGATCACCGGTGCGGGGCTACGTTGCCAGGCGGGGGCGTAGCGCTGCAACACGCGGCGCAAGCCCGGGTTGGGCAGCCCTGTGTGCAACAACACGCCGGAGGGAAGCGGCACGAGCCGCGCTCCGCGCACCACACCGCGCGGCTTCCAGGAAAGCGGGCTGGTGACCCACGCGCCCAGCTTGCTTATGTCCAGCAGATCGCGGTAGGCCTGGCCGTCAAAGCCCAACACGCCCGCCGCCGCGATCACGGGGTTGGCAAGGAGCAGGGGGGATTTGCCGCCGCGCGTCAGTTCCACCATCGGTTACGCTTCCTCGTGCGGCTGTGGCCGCCACGCCCCGATGCTCAACAGCGTTTCCGCGAAGCGGTCATTCGGCGTTTCACCCGACGGGACGGGCGGATGTTGTCGCCGCACAGATTCCACCGAGCGCACCGCCTGGCGCACGTTTTCCAAGTTGCGGTGACGACGGAAAAGCTGATGTTGGGTGCGGTGGCAAAGCATGGCGGCGTGTTTTTGCTCAAACCAGGGCGTGATGTCCAAGGCCAGGTGGGCCAAGTCGTGCGCGTTCCAAAGGTGGTCGGGGAACTGTGGCACATAGGCGGCGACGGTGTAAAAAAGCAGTTGGGGCAAATGCCGCTGTGCGGCGCGCGCAACGGCACGGTACGCTTGGAGATGGGCAGGGTGGCCGTACTCGCCATCGCTGCCGTGCGTCAGCACCACGTCTGCGTCGGTTTGGCGCAACACTTGCACAATCTGCGCAACCAGTGCGTCTTCGTCCTCCGCGAAGGCGTAAAGCTCGTTGTTCGGCCCGACGGGGGGGTCTTGATAGCCGAGCAAGAGCAGCTCTCGCACGCCCAGCGCACGGATCGCGCAGCGCAGCTCGACTTCACGCACACGGGCGAGCGCTTCCGGCGTGGCGGCTTCGGCCACGTCGCCATGTTCGCCGCCGCGCCCGTCGGTAGCGCAAACGACCGTCGTATACACGCCGTGCGCAGAAAGCGCGGCCAACGTGCCGCCGAACATCACGGTTTCGTCGTCGGGATGAGCGCCGATGAAAACAACATTGAGTTTGCTCATGGAAAGCGCACCTGTTTGAGGTCAATCGCGGGGCCGTCTGTGCAGGCGGTGATGCGTTGACGCGCGGGGACTAAACACGCGCCACACACCCCCACCCCGCAGGCCATCGGATAGTAAAATAAGCCGGAAACGAAGTCGTCCGGCACGTTGTGCTGTCGCAACTGGGCGATGGTGGCGTAGATCGGGCCGTAAACTTCCATATAGGCATAGGAGGGGGCAAGCACCAGCACTTGATCCGCCCAAGTGAACATCTCCACCTGCTCCGGCCAACGCCAATCGGCTTCGCCGTGCAGCACCTCGATCTCGGGCGGCAACAGCTCCAACGGATAGCGCCGCGCCTCACCGCGCAAAACCAGCGTGACTTCCACACCGCCGCCGATCACTTTGCGCGCCAAGTGCATAAAAGGCGTGGGCAGCGCGTCTTCGGCGATCAGCAGCAAGTGCAACAATTTCGGACGCAGCGGGATTGCGCGCCCCACCGGACTGAGCACGCTCAGGGCGTCGCCCGGGGCGTAAAAGCGCGTCGGTGCGCCTTCTACCACCACGCGCCCGGGCGTCACGTCCACCGGTATCCACTGCTCGCGCAAATAGGGTTGCCAGTCGGCTTGGTCTACCGGACGGACAAAGAGCGATTGGCCGGGTTCAAGGTGCATCAAGGCCGGCTCAACGGTAAGATCGATTTGCAGCACGTCCGCAGAAACGCGCCGCACACGTTCGATAAGAGCTTGTGTTTCTCGCATGACACAAGCGTACTCGGCATCGGGTGGGCTGGCAAGTGTGGATCGGCGAGATGGGGGGCGTTCTGGAGACGGTATTTGTCTGTAGAGGTGTTTTTTGCCGCAGGTCAATTTGTGCGTCGCAAAGCCAACCGCTCACCGCGCGATCCGCTCCCCTGCTCAAAAACGCTCTTCCGCTGGCGGGCGGAGCGTGCTATAATCGCCGCGCCTGCAACCGAGGAGACACACAGATTATGTCCGTACAAGACGCACTCCAATTCATTCAGATTTTGACCTCTATTGCCTTAATCGTGGTGATCATCTTGCAAGCGCAAGGGCAAGGGCTGGGCGGCATCTTCGGCGGCGCGGACACGATGGGGATCGCCAAAACCCGTCGCGGCCTGGAAAAGACGCTCTTTCAGATCACCGTCGGGCTTTCGATCGCCTTTTTGGGTAATGCGATCATCCAACTGCTGATCCAATAGGGCAGCAGTACACCGCGTGACGCGGTGAGCGAACCGAAGCAACCGGATATTAGGAACGTGGGGGGTGTTTTGTGTAGACACAGAACACCTCGTTCTGTTTTTTGTGGGAGGAAGCGCCATGCCCAAGATAAACCGGAAAGCGCCTTTGACATTAGCTCTCGTGGTGGCGAGTGTGCTGTGGTCGCTCACAGCCCTTTTGGCGAACTCGGACGCCGCCGCGCCGCTCGGCTCATCGCGTGATGCGGCGTTGCGCCCCGACAGCCAAGCGTCTAATGTGCTGGTCGAGGCTCTTGTCGGGCAAATTCGCAAGCTCAACCCGCTGTTGGCGCTTTACAATCCGGTGGATCGGGACATCACGGCGCTGATCTTCGAGGGGCTGACCACTACCGACGATTACGGTGAGATCGTGCCCCAACTGGCCGCTTCGTGGACGGTGACGCCGGATGGGTTGGAATATATCGTGGCACTGCGCGAGGGTGTGTTGTGGCAAGACGGCGTGCCTTTCAGCGCCGAGGACGTAGTCTTCACCATGCGCCTGATGAGCGATCCGGACTTCCCCGGGCCGCGCGCACTCTATGATTTTTGGCGCACGGTGGAAGTGGAGGCGCTGGACGCGCACACGGTACGTTTTCGCCTCACCCAGCCGCTGGCTTCGTTCCCCGACCAGTTGCGGATCGGCATCGTGCCCG
>JALSSH010000531.1 GCA_026984385.1 Ardenticatenia bacterium
ATCTCTTTGGCGACCGAAACGCCGTCGTGCGTGATGGTCGGGGCGCCCCATTTCTTGTCCAGCGCCACATTGCGCCCTTTGGGGCCAAGCGTGGTCATCACAGCCTGGGCGAGCGTATCAATACCGGCTTTGAGCTTGTTACGCGCTTCTTGTTCAAAAACGAGTTGCTTGGGCATGGTTGACACTCCTTACCCTGTGTCGGTTACGTTTACCTACCTGCAACAAGTTCTCGGTTTATGCAATCAGACCGTTAGCACTCTTAAGCGTCGAGTGCTAATCTCTGCTTGAGTTTACAACTCACCGAAGGGGGCTGTCAAGCACGAATTTCGGGGGGAAGACGTTCCAAAAGGCGCGTTTGCCATCGAGTAGGGAAACCAAACAGACGCAACACTTGCTCCCCACAAAACGCAAGACTTCAAAACCATTTTCGGTTTCGCTTGTCCTTAGGCTATACTAAAACCACAGTCGGACGATCAACGGACCAAAACAAAGGGAATTTGTCGATGAAGTGTGTTCATTGTGAAAAGGAAGCTCAAGCGATCTGCCGTTGGTGTGGGCGAGCTGTGTGCGGCGACCACATCCAAACGATGAACTATATCATCACCGTTTACGTTGGAGGCAAAAAAGTGCCCAAGACATTGGTTGTGGCAGACGCGGTGTGGTGTGGCGTGTGCAAGCCTCAACCCGAGCCGATTGAAATGCCATATCTGGATTGAGCGAAACCGCCTACACAGCCGAGGACGCGATGAGCAAGTACGCAGAATCTCTCGCCAAAATGACTTGGGACGACCCCGTTACGGGCCAACGACGCGAGTACGTGCTCACAGCGGGGGCCACAGCCACCATCGGACGCAGCTCTCACAACGAAATCCACATTCCCGAGCGTCACGTCTCGCGGGAACACGCGGTGATCAACTTCCGCAACGGCATTTTTATGATCACCGACCTGAACAGCGCCAACGGGACATTTGTCAACGACAAACGCCTAACCGAACCTTTTCCGTTGGCCGACGGCGACGTGATCCGCTTGTATGTGCCGGTGCTGCATTTTTCCGCCGTGGTGAGCGAAGCGGAAAAGGAACAAGCGCGCATGACCGGCACCTTGATCGTGCCGGCAGGCGCAGGCGGCACGCCCACGTTACACATCACCTCCGGCCCCCAAGAAGGCGCGGCGATCCCGATTCTGACGCCGCAGGTAACCATCGGGCGGGCGACACGTAACGCCACATGGGATATCTCGCTGCAAGATCGCGCTGTTTCGCGCCCACATTGCCGCATTAGCTGCGAAGCCCCCGGCGAACCCGACGCCCCCTGGACGATCACCGATTTGGGAAGCGCCAACGGGACGCTGGTAGACGGCGTGCCTATCCCGCCCAACGAGCCGCAGGTGCTACACGACGGCGCGGTGTTGACCATCGGCGAAACAACCGTGCTTTTCCGAATGCACGGCGATTGAGCACGCGAATAACTCCCACGTTCAACAAGTAGAGCGCGCACAGAGGCAGCATGGCAAACGTGTATCGTAACATCGGCGCGGTGATCAAAGACACCGGCGGGCTTTGGGATCAGCTCGACGAGCAGATGCAACGCCAAAAGTCCACCTCGGCAAAAGGGCTGGGCTTATGGGGACAGATCGTGGTCTCTCAGGCGGGCG
>JALSSH010000532.1 GCA_026984385.1 Ardenticatenia bacterium
CGTGCCCTACAACGCCAGCGACCCAGACGGCGACCCGCTCACCGCGACGGCCAGCTCCGACAACCCGGGCGTGGTCGGCGCAGTGGTCAACGTCCCCGGGGCGATCACCTTAACAGGCATCGCGCCAGGGATGGGAACTATCGTGCTCAGCGTGAGCGACGGGATCAATCCGCCGGTCGAAGTGAGCTTCACGGCGACCGTCAACGCCGCCAACAATCCACCCACCATCCAGCCTATCGCCGACCAGACGCTGAACGCCGGTGACACGCTCAACGTGCCGGTGGTGGCTTCTGACCCGGACGGCGACCCGCTGGCGTTGGTCGCAGCGTCGCAGGACAACGGCGTGGTGATCGCGCAAGCGGTCGGTGTGGATACGGTGCAGTTGCAAGGCGGAGCTGCCGGCGTGACGGTGGTGGACGTGACCGCCGATGACGCGCACGGCGGCGTGGTGACGGTTTCCTTCACGGTGACCGTTTCCAGCGCACCCAGTGGCTTTGACCTGTGGGCCTATCCGGTCATACCGGAAATCTCGCCCGCTATGGCGCAGTCGCTCAACCAGCTTTACCAAAGCGGCGTGACCAACTTCGGCAATCGCGCGGGCGTCTTTGTGCGCATCGGCGATGAGACGATGGACGGGCCGAACTTTATGGCCCCCTTCGCCACCCCGGGCGCGTACAACTTGGACAGCTACGGCACGCTCCAAGCGACGATTGACTTCTTCGGCGCGACGCCCATTCGGGATAGCGGCGAAAACAGCTTCAACGCGGATAGCCTGGCCGCAGGGCCGGACTATGGGCTGGAGACGCTCGCCACGCCCGCGCCCGGTGGCTCACCTTGTGACGCCATCGGCGGCGGGACGCTGCTTTCGTGCGAGTTGCAACTGGACCGTGGCAGCATCGCCTTGGTGAGCTTCAGCGCGCAAAACGTGGCCTATCTGCCGCCGGAACAGTTTCGCGCGGAGCTGCAAGCGCTGGTCACCGACTTGCTCAGCAACTACGGCGTGATCCCCGTGCTGGCGACCATTCCGGAAGGGGGTGGCTACACCAGCGACCAACTGCTACCCTACAATCAGGCGATTGTGGAAGTGGCCCAAAACGCCGGCATCGCGGGCGTGCCGCTCTGGAACTTGTGGCGCGCCATGCAAGAAAGCGGCGTCGGCGACCCGAACAGCGTGGCCCCTGCCGGCCCGGCGGACTTCAGCGCCGCGTCGCTCAGCTTCGGCTACAACGTGCGCAACCTGACCGCGCTCCAGGCGCTGGAGCAGGTGCGCCAGGCAGTCGGCATCAACTGATCGCCCGTTTCCGGTAACGCAAGCGCCCTCGGCCAGATAGTCGGGGGCGCTTTTTCATTGCCTTTGTCGTGCGGGCGCGGTTATTCTTGTTCCGGTGGGTGGATCGGGATATGCGGCAAGGTGTCGCCCGCGTTAAAGTCAGCCCGCCGCATATTAAGCGTGGTGTCGAAGTTCGGCAGCGCGGCGGTCCAACTGGGCAACAGACGCCAATAACCCGGGCCGTCGGTGTGCGGGCGCGGCGTAAAGGGTAGCGGGCGCGCTTCTAACCGCGCAAGATCGGTTTTGTGCTGTGTAGCGGACTGGCGATAGTAGTACAAGCGGAAAACGTGCACGCCGTCCGTCACGGCAAAAGCCGGTTC
>JALSSH010000533.1 GCA_026984385.1 Ardenticatenia bacterium
CGTTTGCCTTTGCGGGGGCGGTTAGGTCTCTTCGTTCCAGAAGTTTTCGTCCTCGGCGTCGTGATCGGCGCGGTATAGGTTGTCCAGCAGGTCGTCTATATCTTGCGGGTCAAAGCGCTGCTCGTCGTCCGGCGTGGGTTCAAGCTCGACCGGCTCGTCGGGCGTCAGGTCATAGGCGGGCACGACCACCGTATAACCATTATCCTCGGCCCAGGCGGTTAATTCTTCGATGAGCGCGGCCAGCTCGCGCGCGTCGCGTGGACGCGGCCCGCGCAAGATGACCTCGCGTCGAGCTTCTGTGCCGTCGCCCCAAAAGAGCGTCACGTGTCCGTCGTCGGCTACCGTGATGTACGCAGGTTCGCCCATTGCGTTCCCCCTGAGCTTGCTTACCCCATTTGTCGCGCGTCGGATTGTAGCGCGTTCGGGGCGGCGGAGGCAAGCACCGCGCCGACGCGCGCCTCGGTGGTTGGGTCCAGCCGCTTGTACCAGGGATGGTCGGCGGGTAGGGCGAGGAAATAGTCTCGCACGTAGATAAAACGGGTGGGGGAGGTGTCCCAGAGATATAGCGGCGGTTGGCTGAGATCGAGCGGCCAGAGCCAGGCGCGCTCCCCGCGCACCGAGTGCACGTAATAGCGCACCGCTTCGGCCAGGTCTTCCCCTGGGGCGACGCTTACATCGCGGCTGGTGACCGGCAGCGTCTCCCAATCCCCGGGAGCGGGCGGTTTGCCTTGTTGGCGTGGATGGACCCACTGGCCGTTTTCCTTGCGCCAATCCAGCCCGGGCAGGGTGCAAAAATGCCGCTCATACGGCCAGCCGCGATACTCGTTGGAAGCGTGCGTCCCTTCGTGCAAAAAAACGCGGTAGAGCACGGAGAGATCGCCTTTGGGGTCGCCGATGCGCAGCCAATGATTGCCGTAGCCGCCTCCGCCAGGCGCGCGGTCAATCCACAGGTGCAACGGCTCGCCGCGCAAAAACGGCCCGTAAAACGTGGGGCCGAGCAAGCGCAGCGTTTCCTCCAACAACGCGATCTCCTCAGCACGCCAGGGGCGGGCGTTGCCCTTGGGGTCGCGTTCCACCAATTGCACGCCGTAAGTTTCCCGCAAACGGGAGACGGCGCGGGCGTGTTCAGTTTCGCTGAGCGGGCGGGTGGCGGGAGAGCGGCCCATCCAGCGCCGTAACGTGTGTGGGATGTCCACAGGATTTCCCCCTAGTTTTTCGCTTAACCGTTTTGATCATACCATTGTCGTCAGTTTGACGAGAGCGGGACGCTGCGCTACTTTCAGCGCGCAGCGTAACCGTTGGCGTGGAGAGAGGGGCGCACTATGGGCGCAGAGACGGAAAAGGTCACCATCCAGGCGCGGCGCGTGTTGGTTTCGGTGGCGAACCCCAAAACGGCGATGGGCTTGATCCAGATGGCGCACAAGCTCGCCGACCCGCAGAACGGGCTTGTGCTGGCGCTTTACGTTACTTTGCTGGGCACAGAGCCGAACGGCAGCGTTTTTGAGGCTTTGCAGGGGGTGGTTGAGCGTGCACGGGAGCAGGGTATCCGTGTGGAGCTGGTAACGCGCACGGCTTCCAGCGTAGCGCGCGGCATTTTGGACGCGGCACTGGAGCATGGCGTGGAGCTGATGGTGCTGGGCTTCCAAGCGCCGGTGCGCGGGCGCATTAAATTGGGCGCGGTGGTGGAATCTGTGGCGCGCACCACGCCTTGCGATCTGGTCGTGTACCGGCATCCGGTCAATTCTCAGGTGACGCTGGAGCACATCGAGCGTGTGATTATGCCGCTGGACGGCAGCGACAATTCCAAGGTGGCCGCGCGTTTGGGGTTGGCGTTGGCGGAAACTTACGACGCGCAGCCGGACGCGATTTATGTGCAAACCGACCCGGACTTGCCGAGCTGGTTCGGCTTGGCGCGCATCGAGGCCTCGCTTTCGGATTTGCCGGACACGCGCAAGGTACAACGTCAGGTGGTGCGCGCCAACGATATTGTGCAAGGGGTGCTTTCCCGCTGCGACGAACGCTCGTTGGTGGTGTTGGGCTACTCGGAAAAAAGCTCGCTAGACCGCTGGATTTTCGGCAATGTGGCGCAACGCATGTTGGCCCAAGCGCCCGGGCCGGTGATCTTGGCAAAGCGCGCGTACCGCGAGGGCATGTCCGCCACGCAGCAATTGCGGCGGCGCTGGGTGGCGCGTTTTGCCCCGATGATGACGCCTTCGGAGCGCACCGACGTTTTGCGTCAGGCGGCAGAACTGAGCCAGCCCGGAATTAACTTCACCGTGTTGATGGTGCTTTCGGCATTGTTGGCGTCGTTCGGCTTGTTGCAAAATAGCGCCGCCGTGATCATCGGGGCGATGTTGGTTGCGCCGCTGATGTCCCCACTGATGGCGTTTTCCGTTGCGCTGACCCAGGGACAATTGCGGCTGATGCGCGCGGCGATGCTCACCACGCTGCTCGGCACGCTGATCGGGTTGGGCGTGGCGATGTTCGGCGGTGCGATCATGCCGCTGAATGTGCCCACCGGTGAGATGTTGGCGCGCGGCAAGCCCTCGTTGTTGGATATGGGCGTGGCGTTGGCTTCCGGCGCGGCGGGCGCGTATGCGATGGCGCGGCGCGACGTGCCTTCGGCGCTGGTCGGCGTGGCAATTGCTGCGGCGCTGGTGCCGCCTTTGTGTACGGTGGGGTTAGCCCTGGCCTTTGGTGAGTTTGCGTTGGCTTCTGGCGCGGCGTTGCTCTTTTTGACCAACATCGTCAGCATCGGCATGGCGGGCGCGGCGGTTTTCGCCTGGCTGGGGCTGCGCCCTCGGCGTAACAGCTACACACGGCAACGCATTCTGATCTCGCTGGTGGCGTTGGGCTTGCTGGCGTTGCCTTTAGCCAGTACATTTGTGGATGTGGTGCGTGTGGAGCGAGACACGAGCACGGCGCGGCAAGTGTTGGAGCGGAATTTCGACCATGCGGAGGTGATCGCGGTGGAGCTGGACGACGACACGGTCACGGCGACACTGCGCAGCACCGAGATCATTACGCGGCGGGACGTTTCGGACGCAGAACGAGCGCTGGAAGACGCCCTGGGACGTGATCTGTCGTTGGAAGTGACATACTGGCGAGCGATCGTGCCGTAATGCCGCGCCGTGAGGCGCGGCGGGCGGCGGCGAAAGCCGCCGCCCAGGGGCGCGCCGCCGAGCCGCGCTGTGCGCGGCTGACGCGCGGCATTCGCCGCGCGTGGTGCGCCGCAAGGCGCACAGGCGGCGCGCCCCCTCCGCGCACGCGCACGCCTTCGCCCTTGGACAATCTGCGGAGCCGAGCATGAGCTTTGTACGCCGATGGACCCCTCAACGTTTGACCCTGGCGATTCTCTTTGTGCTGATCTTTGCGATGGCGGTGCGTGTGCCCACCGACACAGACACTTGGTGGCATATCCGCAGCGGGCGCTACATCGTAGAGCAGAGGCGCATCCCCACCACCGACCCATTTTCCCACACCCGCTACGGTCAGCCCTGGGTAGACCACAGTTGGGGCGCGCAACTGGCCCTTTACGGTGTTTACTCGCTTTTCGGCGACGGGATCGAGCCGGGGGCCGGCGGCAATATCGGGTTGGCGTTGTACATGGCGGCGCTGGCGACTTTGGGCATGGCGTTTGTGTACCGCATGAGCGCGGCCAACGTGTATGTGCGGGCGTTTGCGTTGGTCTTGGGCACGGCCACCGCCGCCGTGTTTTGGTCGCCGCGCCCACAGATGTTCTCCTTTGCGCTGGCGGCGCTGTTGCTCTATCTGTTGCATCTGTATAAACGTCGCCATGTGGATCGGTTGTGGTTGATCCCCCCGTTGATCGCGCTTTGGGCCAATTTGCACGGCGGCTTTGCCATCGGCTTTATTTTTCTACTTGGCTTTTTGCTCGGCGAGGCGTTGGGTAACGTATTTGCCGAGACGGACGATCCGCGCGTGGTGCGCTGGGGGCGTTTGCGCAAGGTGGCGCTGATAACGTTGATCGCCGTGCCTGCGGTCGCGCTGAATCCCTACGGTGTGCAAATGCTCGCGTATCCTTTCCGCACGGTGAACATCGGCGTTTTGCAGGATTTCATCCAAGAGTGGGCCTCGCCGGACTTCCACGAGCGCCAAACTTGGCCTTTTATCGCGCTGCTACTCGGCACGCTGGGTATGGCGGCGCTCAACCGCCGACGGATTGATTGGACGGATCTCACTCTGGTGAGCGGCACGGCGGCGATGGCGCTGATGAGCGGGCGCAATATGTCGGTGTTTGCCATTGCCGCGACCCCTGTGCTCACGCGCCACCTCGAAGCCTGGCTGACCGAGCGGGGCTGGGTGTTGCGACCGCGCCGCCATGTTTCAACCGCCCAAGGTTGGCTCAATTTAGTGCTGCTGCTCCTGATTGTACTCGGCGCGCTGGGCAAGATCGCCGGCGCGCTCGACCCGCAAGTGGTGCGCCGCGCCCAAGAGGAGCGTTTCCCTGTGCAACTGGCCGCGTTCTTGCGCACCACGCCCCCGCCCGGGCGCATGTTTAACAGCTACAACTGGGGCGGCTATCTGATGTTCGCCGCGCCCAATGTGCCCGTTTATGTGGACGGACGCACCGATCTTTACGACGACGCCTTTTTGCGCGAGTATCTGAGCGTTGTCTTTGTGCGGGAAGGTTGGGCCGAAACGCTCGACGCGCAAGGTATTGACTTTGTCGCCATCGAGGGGCAAAGCGTGCTGGCCGCCATGCTTCGCACCATGCCCCAACGCTGGGCGGAGCGGCAATTTGACGACGGGCGTTCGGCGCTTTTTGTACGGGTGCGCTGATGAACACGCGACGGGACGAGAACATGCTCACTTGGTGGGCAGACGTGCGCGTGCTGGTGTTGCTTTTTTTCGGGTTGCGGCTGACTCTGGCAGTGGTTTACCAACCTGCGCTGTGGCAACTTTACGACGCCAATGGCGCGCCTCTGACCCTTCAACAGGGGCTGAGCACCTACGGCGATTTTCACTACTTCTATAATATCGCACGCCTAACCGACGGGGGAAATTGGCCCTATCGGGATTTTTGGTACGAATTCCCACCGCTGTGGAGTGTGCTTTTTATGGGACTGTATCGGGTGCTGAGTGTGCATAGTGCGGCCAGCTATGCCACGTGGTCTACGGCGTTGGGCTTGCTGTTAAACGTTTTTGACGTGGGCAATTTGGTTGTGTTGCGTCGTCTTGGCGAGCGTTTGCACGGTCAGACCGTCGGTTTGGCGCTTTCCTGGACGTATGCGCTGCTCGCTGCCCCACTTATCCTCACCTGGTGGAATTTCGAGCCGCTGGTACTGTTCCTGATGCTCGCTGCATTGTGGACGTTACTCAGCGGCGCAGAGGGGCGTTCGGCGTTGCTCACCGCGCTGGGGGCGTTGACCAAATACGTGCCGATTTTGCTGTTGCCCACCGTGTGGCGTTTCTGGCCGCGCACGCGCGCGCTGCGTTATACGCTGGTGAGCGTGGGGCTGGTCGCTCTGATGCTCGGCGGGCTGTTGGTCTGGGGTGGGGAAATGGCTTGGGCTTCATTGCGTGCCCAAGCGGTCAAGCCGTCCTATCAAACGGTCTGGGCGCTGCTGGACGGCAATTTACGCACCGGTCAATTTCCCGATGCGGCGGCGCACTTTGACACGCGCACTATCTACGATACAACGGCGTATCCGCCGCGTGTGCCGTTCGGGTTGCGCACACTGCCGTTTGTGGCGCTGGGCGCGTGGCTTTATACGCGGCGGATGCGCCGTGATGCGCACGGCGTGGTGGCCTTTTACGCGCTGACCGTGACGCTATTTTTTCTCTGGGCGCAAGGCTGGAGCGCGCAATGGGCTTTGCCGCTCAGCGCTCTGATTTTGCTAAACTTCCCTACGCGCGCGGGGGTGCTGAGTTGCCTCATGTTGGGGCTGTTGAGCTTTTGGGAATACCCCGCGCTTTTTATGCGCGCGACTGAAGCCGCCAGCGTAGTTCGCGCGCATCTCGTGCCGACCTTTGCGCTGTTGGTCAGTGTGCGCACGGTGCTTTTGCTTGGCTTTGCCGCTGCGCTTTACCGTCGGCTGACGAGTTTCCAGACGGAGGAGCGATGAAGCACGAGCGGGCACAATGGGCATTGATCGCGGTGCTGATGGTGGGATTGCTGCTCGGCAACGTGGTTGCCACGCATGACTTGCTGACCGAGCCGTACCCCGGGCACAACGACTTTTTGACCATCTGGGAGGCGGCGCGGCTCTTTTGGCAACAAGGCCTTGACCCCTACAGCCCCACCGCCACCGCCGAAATTCAGACGCGCATCTACGGCCACCCCGCTCGCCCGAACGAGTTCCCCAACGCTTATGCCTACCCGCTCTACACGCTTTTTGTGCTCTGGCCGTTGACCCCTTTTGATTACCCTTGGGTTTCGGCCTTTTGGATGGTGTTGTTAGAAGTGTGCATCGTGGCAGCGTTACTCTTCCAATTGGCACTCTATCGCTGGAAACCGCGCCCGCTCATGCTCGCCTGGTTGTTGATCTGGATGTTGCTCCACTACTATGCCGCGCGCGGCATCATCTTGGGGCAGATCAGCCACACAGTTTACCTGGCGCAGGTGCTCGTGCTCTGGGCGCTTTGGCGACGCTGGGATACGCTCGCCGCACTGCTAACCGCCTACACCACCATCAAACCCCAGATGAGCTTCTTACTCGTGCCGCTGCTTTTGCTTTGGGCAGCACGAACGGGTCGTTGGCGCTTCGTGGGCGTTTTTCTGGGAGCGTGGGCAGCGCTTATGATGGCTTCTTTTGCGCTGTTGCCGGACTGGATGGCGGGGTGGTGGGAGCAACTGCGCGCTTATCCTTCCTACACGGTCGGCTCGCCGGTGAGCATTCTCACGCGCACCTATTTGGGATTGGGCGCGTGGGCAGAGTGGGGCGTGGACGCCGCGCTGTGGACGCTGTTGGCGTGGACGTGGTACGTGGTGCTTTGGCGCGGACGGCGTGAGCGTTTGGACTGGGCACTGGCGTTGGCGCTTGTGCTCACGCATCTGACTGCGCCGCGCACGGCCACCCCGCATTTTGTGGTTTTCACGTTGCCGCTGTTCTTTTACCTCAAGCGTTGGTCCGCACGCTGGGAAGTGGCGGTGACGCTTGCGTTGCTGATCGTGCCCTGGGTGCATTTCCTGCTGACTATTCAGGGCGACGTGGAGCATTTTTCCGTTCACGCTCCCTATCCCTGGTTGATGTTGGCGTTGTTGTGGTGGGGCAGGCGGCAATGGTGGGAAGCTGAGCCTGCGCTCTTGCCGCCTTCTGAGCCGCAGGGGGCGCGCACATGAGCGAACGACGCGCGTATGCCCTGGTTTTTGTGTTGGCGCTGGGCTGGGCGGGGTTGCTTGCCGCGCTGATCGAGCAGCCGGGCTACACCGACGCCTACTACTATTACAACGCGGCGGAGCGTTGGGTCGGCGGCCAGGGGTTGACCGATCCCTATCTCTGGACGTATCTTGACGCGCCCGACACGTTGCCCACCCCCGCGTTCCACTATTGGATGCCGCTCACCTCGCTGTTGGCGGCGGGAAGCATGGCGCTTTTCGGCACGCATTTTGGGGCCGCGCAAATTCCCTCTGCACTGAGCTTTGCCGCTCTGGTCACGCTAACCTATGCGCTGGGCGTGGCTGTGGGGGGGGCGCGACGGCACGGCGTGCTTGGCGCGTTGCTGGTGGCGTTCGGCGGCTTCTACACGCCCTTTTGGACAACGACCGACGCCTTTGCGCTATACGGCTTGGTGGGCGCGGGCGCGCTGGTAGCCATTGG
>JALSSH010000534.1 GCA_026984385.1 Ardenticatenia bacterium
CCGTAACGACCTTTTCGCCAAAATCCAACGCCTTTCCTTTAGCTATCACGACCGCAACCAAACCGGCCAATTGATGATCCGCGCTACCGACGACGTGGAAAAGGTGCGCATGTTCATCGGGCAAGGGGTGCTGCTTTCGCTTCAAGCGCTGATCTTGCTGGTGGGCACGCTGATCATCCTCTTCACGACCAACTTTAAGCTGACGTTGGTGGCGCTGCCGGTTTTGCCGTTGGCGCTGATCATGTTCGGGCTTTTCGGCTCGCTGGTGCAATCGCTTTTCGGGGAGCTGCAACGAAGGCTCGCGCGGGTCAATACCATTTTGCAAGAAAACCTGGCCGGTATCCGTGTGGTCAAGGCTTTTGCGCGCGAGCCTTATGAACAAGGGCGCTTTCGCAAAGCCGTTGACGCGCACTTGGCCCAGCGGCTGAAGATCAGCCGCATTTTTGCCATGATCTTCCCGCTGATCTCGCTGATCGCCGGACTGGGGCAAATGGCCGTGCTCTACGCGGCCAGCTATCAGATTGTAGACCGCACGCTGACGTTGGGCGAATGGCAGGAGTTCAGCTTGTACCTGGCCTATGTCTTTTTCCCGCTGGGGCAATTGGGCTTCATCATCTCGTTGATGGCACAAGCCAGCGCTTCCTCCAAGCGCATCTTCGAGATATTGGACACCCAAAACGAGGTCGAGGACAAGCCGGACGCTATCGAGTTGGAAGAAGTACGCGGGCATGTGGAGTTCCGCGATGTGTCTTTCCGCTACTTCAAGAGCGGGGACTATGTGTTGCGGCACGTTTCTTTTGAGGCGCTGCCCGGCCAAACGGTGGCCTTGTTAGGAGCAACCGGCAGCGGCAAAACCACCATCATCAACCTTATTCCGCGCTTTTACGACGCGAGCGAGGGCGCGGTGTTGGTGGACGGGCACGACGTGCGCGATGTGACGCTCAACAGCTTGCGTTCGCATATCGGCATCGTGCTGCAGGAAACAACGCTCTTCAGCGGCACGATCCGCGACAACATCGCCTTTGGGCGGCCCGACGCGAGCATGGACGAAGTGATCGCGGCAGCTCAAGCCGCCGCCGCGCACGAGTTCATCATGGAATTTCCGCAAGGGTACGACACGCCGGTTGGGGAGCGCGGGGCCACGCTCAGCGGGGGGCAAAAGCAACGTATCGCCATTGCGCGCGCTTTGTTGCTGAACCCCAGTATCTTGATTTTGGACGATTCCACCAGCAGCGTAGATTTGGCAACCGAATACCGCATCCAGCAGGCACTAGACAAGCTGATGAAGGGGCGTACCAGTTTTGTGATCGCCCAGCGCATCAGCACCGTGCTGAACGCCGACCAAATCTTGGTGCTCGAAAAGGGGCAGATCGCCGCACGCGGCACGCATGAAGAGCTGATGGAAGAAAGCCCGCTGTACGTGGAAATCTACAACTCGCAATTGGTGGAAGACGCCGCCCTGGACGAAGCCCTGCCCGTTGCGGGTGAGGAGGTACACTAAATGTTTGACCATCGCCGCCGAATCTTAGAGATCGAGACGAGCAAACCGCAAAGCGTCCGCTCCACGCTGTATCGGCTGTGGAAGCTTTTTGGCGGGCGGCGGGTGTTGCTGTTGAGTATGCTACTGTTCGCGGTTTTCAGCGCGTGGGCACAAGTGGTCACGCCTAACCTGATCGGCCAAACGATTGACTGCTACATCATGCCCTATAGCCAGGGGCAGATCAGCTTTATGAGCGACATGGCCGCCAGTGGACAGGAGCAATGCTGGTACACCGACCACACCGAGGGGCTGACACGCTCCGAAACGCTGCGCGGCGTGGGTGAGTTGGTGTTGCTGGCCTCGGCGCTTTTCGTGGGCAGCGCCGCCGCAACCGGCTTGCAGTTCTACTTGATGCGCTGGGCGGGCTTGCATGTGCTGCGAGACTTGCGCATGAGCATCTTCCAACACATCCACGAGCTGCCCTTGCGCTATTACGGCAAACACGAGGCGGGCGACATTATGAGCCGTCTCACCAACGACACCGCCACGCTGGAACAAGCCTTTGCTTTTGCGCTGGTGCAAGTGATACGCGGCGCGCTGATCTTGGTGTGGCTGGTTTACGCCATGTTTAGCCGCAGCGTGCCGTTTGCGCTGGTAGCGATTGCGATAGTCCCCTTCATGCTACTGGCGACGGTGTGGTTTTCCAACCGCGCCCGCGTCGCTTATCGTCGTGCGCGGCGTGAGTTGGGCACGGTCAACGCGGATTTGCAGGAGAACATCTCCAGCGTGCGCGAAGCCCAAGCCTTCACCCGTGAGGAAGAAAACATCGCCCGCTTTCGGGAGTCTAACGCGGCCACGCGCGACGCCAATATCCAAGCGGTGGCTTTCACCAGCGCGCTCGGCCCAACCTTGGAGGCGCTGGGTTATGTTTCCATCGTGATCGTGGCGGGCGTGGGCGGCGTGTTGATGTTGCGCGACCAAGACCTTTTCGGCACGGTGATCTCGCTTGGGTTGATCATCACGTTTATTTCCTACACGCAGCAATTTAACCAGCCGATCCAGCTTATCGCCACGTTGTGGACCAACGTCCAAAGCGCGATTGCCGGCGCGGAGCGCATCTTTGACTTCCTGGATACGCCACCCGACCTAACCGACAAACCGGACGCGCGCGAGATGCCACCGATTGAGGGGCGAGTCGAGCTACGGGACGTGTGGATGAGTTATAACCCGGACGAGCCGGTGCTAAAGGGCGTCAGCTTGGCCGCCGAACCCGGGCAGACTATCGCGCTGGTGGGGCCGACCGGCGCGGGCAAGACCACCATCATCAACCTAATTCCGCGCTTTTACGACGTGGACAAAGGCGCGGTGTTGATCGACGGGATCGATGTACGCGACGTGACCCGCGCCAGCTTGCGCCGCCAGATCGCGATTGTGCTGCAAGATACGTTCCTTTTCAGCGACACGGTGATGAACAACATCCGCTACGGGCGCATCGAGGCCAGCGACGAAGAGGTGATCGAGGCGGCCAAGTTGGTTTACGCCGATGATTTCATTTCGCGCTTGCCGGACGGCTATCAAACCGTGCTGGGCGAGCGGGGAAGCGGGCTTAGCCAGGGGCAACGGCAATTGCTCGCCATCGCACGCGCAGCGCTGGTAAACCCGCGCTTGTTGATTTTGGACGAGGCGACCAGCAGCGTAGACACCCGCACCGAGCGCCTTATCCAAAAGGCGCTGGAAAAGTTGCTAAGCGGACGCACCAGTTTTGTGATCGCGCACCGTCTGAGCACCATTCGCAACGCCGACCGCGTTTATGTGATTGACGACGGGCAAATTGTGGAGCAGGGCACGCATGAGGAACTTTTGGCAGCGCAGAGGTTCTATTATGACCTCTACATGAGCCAGTTCCGCCGCGACGTGCCGGAATCGTCCTCCAACGGCAGACGCGCCTCCAAAAAGGTCACTGCACAATCCTAGCGCCACAAAAGGCCCTGCGGCTGTTCGCAAGGCCCTTTGTGCGCTTTGAGGCTCTGAGCACCAACGGCGCGCACGTCGCCCGCCGCGCTCGCCACGTTGCGGCGGCGCGACGACCTCGCGCGCGCCGCTTTGTGCTGCCCTGCACTAGGCCGCGCCGCCAAACCGATGTACACTTGGGAGCATCATGGCGTTACACACCGCGACACAGGGTAAAGCGGACACACTACGAGGCAGGGAACGCATGACTTCAACCGTGCTGGACACCTTCTTTAGCCGCGTTCAGCTCAACTTACACATCAGCCCCGTTCAGGTGCAAGCTGAAGAGCTTGTGCATGTGATGGGCACCACCGAGCCGGTACGCGACCACCCCGACGAACGCACGCAATCGTTGCACGTGGCCGGGCTGCTGACGGTGGAAAGCGTTACAGCCACGCTGCCGGAAAAGGAGCGTATGGCGCTGGTTGAGGGCATCCAAAACGCGGCACGCGCTTGGCTGCAAAAGCCGCCCCCCGAAGCCGCACCGGAGATGCTCCAACAAGTACACTGGCTTTTCAGCAAAACCCGACGGGCAGAAAGCCCCCAGCAAATCGTCCAGCGCGTTTGGCTTTCCGCCGTGCTTTACAACTTGGGGATGCGCGGACTGCGCTATACCGATGAGGGGCGGATTTTGTGGGAAGGCGGGGCCACCGAGCGGATCGGCCTGGGGCCGGATGCACACCTCGACGCAATCATTGCACGCGGTGAGCACACCCTCTACACGGCCAGCTATCGCCGTCCGGACGGTACGGTCGTGCGCGGCAAAGGACGCCAACGTTGGTACATTTATCGGCTGACCGTAGACCCCAAAGCCGATGCGCTTTTCGCGCGCTACAACGAGATCGTGCGGGAAAATATCGCGCTGATCGTCGCCAGCGAAACCCGCGCCACCCAACCCCAGCTTCCCCGCGATTTTTATGGCGGCGACGAGTTCCAACAGGCCTGTATAGATGCCCAAGACCCTCAGTTTCAGCACGCGCTGGTGCTTTCTCCGCAACACGGAGTGATCTCATTGGAAGAAGTCGTGCCTTCGGATGCCGATTGGCACACGGTGACCGGTGAGCAATTCTGGCTGTGGCAAATGAAGGTGATCTCTAAGCTCGGCGGCTATCTCTTCGGGGAAGCACGCCATAACCTGGACATGCCGGGCGACTTTAACTGGTGGCTATGGCTTAACCCGGAGTCGGTCTACTCGTTTACGGTCTTCGGCGGCGGGCTGGCTGTGCGGATGCTTTTCGACCAACTGCTAAGCGCGCGCACTTACGCATTGAACGAATGGCCGCACATCATCCTCGCCGAGCGTCGCTTGGGTTATGGCGCGGACGACTTCGAGGAGGATTTGGAGTTCAACCTCGGCGCGATGTTGCCGGAGGAAGATTATCTCACGGAAGACGAGCTACTCGACGCTATCTTGCCCGACCTAGACCAATTGATGCAGTGGGCAGAGATGCTCGTGGAGCGCGTTTCGGTCTATGTCGCGCCGCTCGACCAAAGTTGGGAGTTAAGCGCTGAAGAAGCTCTGATCCCCGTGCGTATTTTACATGACGCGGGCGTCAAGCTGGAATCCGTGCTCAGCATTATGACGGAAATCTCCTTCTTGATCGAGCAAAAAACCCCGTTCAGCGTACTAACCAGCACCACCACGCTTGTGGCAACTTTGCTCCAATTCGCCCATAACCTGCTCCACAGTGATCATCGCATGGCGAACGAAGTACTGAAGATCATCCTCAACCCAACAATTCGCCATACTCTGGAAATTGCCATGAGTGAGCCAGACATGGAGGATCGGTTGTGCGCGGTGTTGGCCCTGGCCGAACAAGTGCAGATGCTGGCTTTGCTTATCCCGCAACAAACCCAAGATATGCTCTCGGTGTGGCTGCACACGTACATCGCCGGGCGTGCCACCCGTTAGCGAAAAATAGGCACGACTTTGGAAAAAATGCGCAGATTTTCTTTTTTGTAGGGGGCAAAACATGCTTACACCCATCGAAAGAATTGTATTTGCCTTCGGCGTGGCGTTTTCGCTGACGCTTTCTTGGCGTGTCTTTCGCCAGGCCGCCAAGGTGATCGCACGGGGCGAAGGACAACTGTACTTTGACCGTCTGCCGGAACGCATTTGGCGCGCGGTGGAGGTGGCCGTTTCTCAGCGCACCGTGCTCAGTGCGCGGCGGGGAACAAGCGTGATGCACGTCTTTATCGCCTGGGGCTTTTTCCTTTACGGGCTGGTGAACGTCGGCGATGTGCTGCGTGGCTATTTTGACGTGCAATTTTTGGGCACGAGCGCGATCGGGGACGTGTATCGGCTGCTGGCGGACGTTTTTAGCGTGCTGATCATCGTGGGTATGGTGTATTTCTTGCTGCGGCGCTTTTGGGTCAAAGCGCCGGCGCTCAGCTTTCACGACAATATCAAGCTGCACCCCAAAGTGCAGCACGGCTTGCGGCGCGACTCGCTGATCGTGGGCATTTTCATCTTGGTGCACGTGGGCAGCCGCTTTTTAGGCGAAACGTTCGTGATCGCCAAAGACGGCGCGGACACCTGGCAACCCTTCGCTAACACATTGGCCGGGGTGTGGGGCGGGCTGAGCGAAAACGCGCTCACCTTCGGCGAACACGCGGCTTGGTGGTTGGCGCTGGGCACGATCTTGGCCTTTATTCCCTATTTCCCCTACACCAAGCACATGCACCTTTTCATGGGGCCGCTGAACTACCTCACGCGACCGGAGCGCCCCGCTTTGGGCGCGCTGGACCCGCTAGACTTTGAGGACGAGGAGCGCGAACAGTTCGGCGCGGCGCGGCTGGAACATCTCAGCCAAACGCAACTGGTTGACCCCTTCGCCTGCATCATGTGCAACCGCTGCCAAGAAGTTTGCCCGGCCTACCTCACGGGCAAAGAGCTTTCGCCTTCGGCGCTAGAGATCAACAAGCGCTACGAGATCAAAGAAAACATGGCCGCGCTGGCCGCCGGTGAGCCTTCCCCGCATCCGCTGCTCGAATTTGCGATCACGTCCTCGGCGGTGTGGGCTTGCACCACCTGCGCGGCGTGTATTGA
The DNA here is from genome assembly GCA_026984385.1 of Ardenticatenia bacterium. GTDB lineage: Bacteria > Chloroflexota > Anaerolineae > Aggregatilineales > Aggregatilineaceae > JALSSH01. The sequence goes on from JALSSH010000534.1 coordinate 6,540, forward strand.
GATTTGTCCGGTGGGCAACGAGCCGATGTTCGATATTTTGGACATTCGCCGCGACCAGGTGCTGACCCAGGGCGAGTTCCCGACCCAGCTCCAAGGCGCTTTCCAGGGCATGGAGCGCACAGGCAACCCCTGGCAGATCGGCGAAAGCCGTTTGGCATGGGCGGAAGGGCTGGACGTGCCCACCGTAGACCAGGTGGACGACTTCGAGATACTCTACTGGGTCGGTTGTGCGGGCGCGTATGAGCCACGCGCGCAGAAGATCGCGCGGGCGATGGTGCAAATTTTGCGGGCGGCGGGCGTCAAGTTCGCCGTGTTGGGCGAAAAGGAAAGCTGCACAGGGGATAGCGCGCGACGTGCGGGCAACGAATATCTGTTTTACGAGATGGCGACAGCCAACGTAGAGTTGCTCAACGAGGTGAAACCGCCACGTATCCTGGTCACCTGCCCGCATTGTATGCACACCATCGGCAAAGAATATCCCCAGTTCGGCGGGCATTATGAGGTGGTGCATCATAGCGCCTACATCGAAGAACTTTTGGCCTCTGGAAGGCTCAAAATAGCCCCAGAAGCCGCGAAAACACCCAAACAGGTCACTTACCATGACCCATGCTATTTAGGACGGCATAACGGCGTTTACGACGCCCCGCGTCTGATCTTGGAACGCGCAGGTACACAACTCGCGGAAATGGAGCACGCGCGCAACCGCTCGATGTGTTGCGGGGCGGGCGGCGCGCAGTTTTGGAAGGAAGAGGAACACGGCAGCGCCTCGGTCAGCGGCACGCGCTACGCAGAGGCCAGCGCGACTCAAGCCGAAACGTTGGCGGTCGGGTGTCCGTTCTGTTTGCGCATGTTCGAGGACGCACACCAAGCCGAAGAAGGACGCAACGGCCCGCAAGTACAAGACATCGCCGAGATCGTGGCCGCAAGGTTGCCCCGCGAGGTATGAGCGACACGCGCGGACACGCGGTTTTGAGCACAAGGGCAGTTGCGCCGACTGCCCTTCTCTTTTGCGTCTGGGCACAGACTGTTTGTGCTTAACGTCACAATTGAAGAGGTGAGGGGTTGATGGCTACATCGCATTTCCAAAGCCGCTTTCTAGCGCTTAGCGTGCTTTTGCTCGGGGTGTTGAGCGCTCAACTGGCGCTGACGCTGCCTTCGGCGGCGCAAGAGTTTTCTCCCACGCGACCACCGGCTACCCCCCTACCCTCTCCCCTGGCGCCTCAAACCGTGAGCGCGGACGT
>JALSSH010000535.1 GCA_026984385.1 Ardenticatenia bacterium
GCGACCAACGACGTGCATTACGTCCTCGAAGAAGATTACGATATCCACGACACCTTGCTTTGCATCCAAACCGGCAAGGTGAAAACCGAGCAAAATCGCTTACGCTTTACCAGCCCCACGTTTCACTTGCGCTCGTCGGAAGAAATGTGGTCGCTCTTCGGCGAAGTGCCCGAATCGTTGACCAATACGCTGCGCATCGCCGAGATGTGCGAAGTAGATTTGGACAAGAAGGGCTACCATCTGCCCAAGTTCCCCGTTCCGGAGGGCTATACGCCCCAAACCTATCTGCGCTACCTTTGCGAACGCGGGCTAGAATGGCGCTACGGTGAGCGCGCAACCGAGCCGGCTATCCGTCAGCGGCTGGAGCATGAGCTGGGCATCATCCATAAAATGGGCTTTGACACCTACTTCCTGATCGTGTGGGACTTGTGCGAATTCGCGCGACATCGGGATATTTGGTGGAATGTGCGCGGCTCAGGGGCGGGCAGCTTGACCGCTTACGCACTGGGCATCACCAATTTGGACCCGCTGGATAACGACCTGATCTTTGAGCGCTTCCTGAACCCCGGGCGTGTTTCTATGCCGGATATTGACCTGGACTATCCGGAAGATCGCCGCGCAGAAATGATCCAATATTGTGCGCACAAATACGGTGAGGACAAGGTCGCCGCCATTATCACCTTCGGCACGATGGGCAGCAAAGCCGCCATCCGCGACGTGGGGCGTGCGCTGGACTATCCACTGCCGGAAGTAGACCGCATCGCCCGCCTTATCCCCAGCACGGGCAAGCCGATCAAGTTCGAAGACGCGCTGGGCGACGATCCGGAAAAGGCGATCCCTGAGCTGAAGGAAGCCTACGAACAAAACCCGATGGCGCGTAAATTGATCGACACGGCCAAAAAGCTGGAAGGCATCACCCGCCACGCCAGCACCCACGCGGCGGGCGTCATCGTGGCCGACAAGCCCTTAGTGGAATATATCCCGCTCCATCGCCCGACTAAAGGCTCAGACGAAGACGCGCCGGTCAAAGTGGTGACCCAGTTCCCTATGGCGACCTGTGAAGAAGCCATCGGACTTTTGAAGGTGGATTTTCTCGGGCTTTCCACGCTTACGATTATGCGCCGTGCTTGTGAGCTGATCGAGGCAAATCACGGCGTCTATTACGATCTTTCCAACATCCCCTACCAACCCGACCCCGACGATCCGGAAAAGACGCGCATGGTCGAGGAGATGTTCGCCATGATCGGGCGCGGGGAGACGGTGGGCATCTTCCAACTGGAATCTCAAGGGATGCGGCGCATGTTAACCGATATGCGCCCCACGCGCTTTGAGCACATCGTGGCCGCCGTCGCGCTCTATCGCCCCGGGCCGATGGAAAACATCCCCAGCTACAACCGCCGTTTGCGCGGCGAAGAGCCGATCACCTACAAACACCCCAAGCTCAAGCCGATCTTGGAAGAAACTTACGGCATCATCGTTTATCAAGAGCAAATTATGCGCATCGGCGCGGAGCTTTTCGGCTATTCGCTGGCCGAAGCCGATTTGATGCGCCGCGCGGTTTCTAAGAAAAAGAAAAAAGCCCTGCTCAAGCACCGTCAGATTTTCTTGGAGCGCGGGCCTGAACACGGCGTAGACGAAAAAACGGCGGCGGAGATTTTCGACGACATCGAATATTTCGCGCGCTATGGCTTTAACAAGTCCCACGCGGCGGACTATGCCGTGCTCACTTGCCAAACGGCGTTCCTCAAGTGTCACTATCCCCACGAGTACATGGCCGCGCTGATGAGCGTGCACCACGATGACTCAGCCAAGGTGAGCCTCTTTGCCGCTGACTGCCACCGCATGGGTATCCGTGTCTTGCCGCCCACCGTCAACGATAGCGAGCTGGACTTCAGCATCGAGCAATTGCCGGACGGGGAGCGCGCGATCCGCTTTGGGCTGGGCGCGGTCAAAAACGTGGGCGAAACGCCGTTGGTGCATATCCTGGAACAACGCGAAAAGGGCGGCCCTTTCCGTGACTTGGACGACTTTTGCCGCCGCGTAGACGCGCGCATCGTCAACAAGCGCGCGATGGAGTCGCTGATCAAGGTCGGCGCGTTGGACGAGTTCGGCGAGCGCCCCAAATTGTTGGCAGCGGTGGATCGCATCGTCAACTTTTCGGCGGCGCACCACAAAGCCCAAGACGTGGGGCAGCTTAGCCTTTTCGGCGCGGAAACCGGCGTGCAGTTCGGCGCAGAAGAAAGCATCTTGGCCCAGCTCCAAGACGTAGACCCCGTGCCCAAACGCGAGATGCTGAATTGGGAAAAGGAGCTGGTCGGCCTTTATGTCACCGAGCACCCCTTGCAAGACGCTTGGCCGCAACTGGAACAGATCATCACCATCACCAGCGCGGATATGGTCGAAGCGGGCGAGACGATCCAAGGACGCGGAATCGTGGTCGCCGGCTTGGTGACCGAAGTCCGTCGTTTGCACACGCGCAAAGGCGACCCGATGGCCGTGCTCACCGTTGAGGACATCACCGGCTCGTTTAGCGCGGTGCTTTTCCCGCGAACGTGGAAGCGCTATCAGGAGTTGATCGACGAGGACGTGGTGATAATTCTGCGCGGCAAGGCGGATACTTCTCGCGGGGATGTGCAGATCATCGTGGATAGCGTCTCTCAGGAAGCGGAATTGGCGATAGCCGCAGATGAACTTGAGCCGAGCTTGCCCGCCGAGCCGTTTTCTTGGGCGGAAAGTGCACCGCAAACCCAAGCTGCTACACCGCCGCGCTCCGGCAACGGCCACCACCACGCGCCGCAAGCCGACGCTTCGGTGGCGCGCGCTCCGTCCCCTAAAGCGCAACCTGCGCCCACCGCCGCGCCGCCCAGTCGGGAGGAAATGCCCGCCTGGCTAAGTGAGGACTTCGACCGCGAAGTGCCGTTGCCTCCCTCGGACTGGCAGCCCGTGCGCGAGCTGCCGCCCGCGCCGTCCGCATCGTCGGAACGCGCGCCCGAACAACATGCTGACGCCCATCCTGCCGAAGTTGAGCCGGAGCAACCTATGCCCCAAGAGCCTATTCCCGACCCGCCCGAAGCACGTCCGCCGCATCTGTTGACGCTGGTCATTCGGCGCAGCGACAACCCCGAAAAGGATCGAAAGCGCTTGCGCCGTCTCCATGCGTTCCTCATTCAATACCCGGGCCAAGACCGCTTCCGCTTTGAGCTGGTGGGCGGGGGCAAACGCGCCGTGTTAGATTTTCCGCACGACGCCATCGAGATCAACGACGACGTGCTGGACTTCGCCGCGCGGATGCTCGGCGAGGATGGCGTTTTCGTTGATCCGCTGGACGAGGCGGCAGAATAGAGGCGCGCAAACGCTAGGCGGGGCGGTAAAAGCGCGTCAACAGCCAATCCATCAACGCCGGCAAACGCCGCCCCACGCAGACAAACACGCTATCCACCCAACGCAAAGTCATGGCGCGCTGATGTTGTTCCAACACGCGCGCGATGCCACCGGCGACTTGTTCGGCTGTCATCGTGGGCCAGCGCACCGCCACGCGCCCGCCTTCGCCCAAGCGACGCTCGGCGAACTCGGTGTGTGTTTGCCCCACCCAAAGCACGGAAACGCGGATGCGGTCGCCTTTCAGCTCTCCGCGCAACGCGCGCCCCAATGAGTCAACGGCGGCTTTGCTGGCGCTGTAAACGGCAGAATAGGGCGCGGGCACAGGCCCCAACACCGACGAGATCAGCACGATATGCCCGCCACCGCTGGCGCGTAGAGCGGGCACGGTCGCGCGGACGGTGTGCAACACGCCGTCAATATTGGTGCGCAGCACGGTTTCCAAGTCTTCCCAGGACGCTTCGACCAACGGGCCGCGATGACCGATACCGGCGTTGGCGATCACCACGTCCAGGCGGTTGAAGGTTGCCAGAGCGCGGGCGACGGCTTGTTGCATAGCCTGGGCGTCGGTCACGTCGGCCACCAGCGGCAACAAGCGCCCGGGCAGCTCTTCGGCTTCACACTCAGCGCGCAATGCTTCCAACCGTTCTTGTCGGCGCGCGGTGACGGCCACGTCGTTCCCCAGCGCCACAAAGAGCTTGGCCGCGGCGCGCCCGATGCCTGCCGAGCCTCCGGTGATGAAAAACGCGCGCGGCTCATCCGGCGCGGGTGTGATCAATCTACGATACCAGCGCATCATCACTCCTGTATAGGGTTACAAGGTGCGCCGCCTGTATGGGCCAAAACGCACCAGCAGATCAATCGTCCACCTCCCACATTTCCGGCGGCCTGGCGTGGTCCTCCCAGAGTTTGCCGCCGTGTGGCAACAAGTTTGCCGGAACAGGTTGACCGCTCAGCCGCAAACGGCGGCGGGCACAGATTTCATAGTTCCCTTCGCAAAAAGACTCGCGGTAAATGTGCTCCACGATACGGCGAAAATACTTAAACATCGGGCACTCGTCAACAAACTCACACCGAGCCGGTGCAGCGCTCACAATCGGCCTCCGATCCGCTTTGGCACAAAGCATAAACTTCCCCGCACTTTTATTGTAACGCATCATGTGGATGGCACAGATTGTGAAGTAGCCCAAACGGTAGTGGGTTGTGATAAGATAAAAAAGCGCTCGTCAACACGTCGGCTTGATCGGCTTCGGGCGGTTGGGGAGCGGTACACCAAAAGCGCGGAAACTTCCGCACGGCAACTCACCCCAAGTCATGTTCACCTTTTCCCGTTCGCCCGGGGGCAAAAACCCTTGTGAGCGGGAGTTAGACTGGGTTAGAATCTGCCGTGCGCATTGAACAATGGAAACGATGGAACACACCATGCCACGAGACTACTACGACGTGCTGGGCGTGCAGCGGAACGCCTCTAAAGATGAGATCAAGCAAGCGTTCCGCCGTTTGGCGCGGCAATACCATCCGGACGTCAGCGACGCGAGAGACGCCGAAGATCGCTTCAAGGAAATCAACGAAGCCTACCAAGTGCTTTCCGACGACAGGCTGCGCGCAGCTTATGACCGCTACGGACACGCCGGTGTCGGCAACGCAGCGAGCGGAGGCTTCGGCGGCGGTATGTCCGGTGTCGAAGATATTTTTGAGGAGATATTCGGCAGCTTCGGTTTTGGCGGGTTCGGAGGCTTTGGCGGGCGACGGCGGCGGGCGACGCGCGGGCGCGATCTGCGCTATGACCTAACGCTGGACTTCGAGGAAGCGGTCTTCGGCACGGAAATCGAGATCGAGGTCACGCGCCAAGAAAGTTGCGAAACATGCCACGGAAGCCGCGCTGCCCCGGGCAGCCAAACGCGCACGTGCCCGGAATGTAACGGGCGCGGACAGGTGCGCCGTATCCAGCAGGCTTTTGGCTTTAGCGTGGTCAATGTGGTGACCTGTCCGCGTTGTAAAGGTTCGGGGGAAATTGTCGAAACGCCGTGCCCTACGTGCCACGGCACAGGCGTTCAACGCAAAACACGCACGCTTGAGGTAAAAATCCCGCCGGGGGTGGACGACGGAATGCAGGTACGGCTGGGCGGTGAAGGCGAGCCGAGCAGCAACGGCGGCCCCACCGGAGACCTTTACGTGGTGATCCATGTGCGCCCGCACGAATTTTTTAAGCGGCGGGACAACGACATCATCCTAGAGCTTTCGATCAACGTGGCACAAGCCGCGCTGGGCGATGTGATCGAAGTGCCGACGGTGGACGGACCGGTCGAGCTAACCGTCCCCCCGGGCACGCAATCCGGCAAGGTGATCCGTTTGCGCGGGCACGGTGTGCCAAAGCTGCGCCGCGACGGTTCGACCAGCGGACGCGGCGACCAATTGGTGGTGCTCAACGTGGAAGTGCCGACTAAGCTCACACGCGAACAACGCGAGCTTTTCGAGCAATTGGCGCAGACATTGGGGCACAAGGTGACGCCGCAAAAGGTCGGGCGCGGTTTTGTGGACCGCATCGCAGACTTTTTCGGGGGCAATGCATAGACCGCGCGCAACACCCAACCGTATACGCGAAACGAGAAACGGGCTGGCAGGCCCGTTTCCCTTGCGCGTATCACTTTGAGGAGGAGGACGGGGTCTTTTTGGTCACGATGGGGCTGCGATGGTGCTTCAATGCGCGTTGATGTGACCCCGTCTGTGCATAGATTACACCAACTCCCCGTTGCTAACAAGATAAAATTAATGAAAAACTAGAATTTTGACAATTTCCTAACAAGAAGGTGAGCCGTTCGGAAATTTCCGGCTGAGGGTGAGGTACACATGGATTGGGTCGAAGTGGCTTTGGAGGTGGACGGCGAAGCGGCAGAGGTAGTGGCAGAAGCGTTGCGCCGCTACGCGCATCAGGGCGTGCTCATCGAGCACACCGCGTTCCCCGGCGAGGTGTGGGAAGACGAAACGCCCCCACCTTCCCAACACGTCGTGGTGCGCGCGTACTTCCCCGCAGACGCGCAAACCGAAGCGCGCAAGCAGCAGATACGAGAGGCGCTTTGGCATCTGGGGCAACATTACCCCATCCCCGAGCCGCGTTTTGCCACTATGCGCGACGACGATTGGGTGGAAGCGTGGAAACGGCACTATCACCCGTTGCGCTTGGGACGTCGCCTCTACATTCGCCCCCCTTGGCGCACGGTCAGCGATCAGCGCGCGGATGATGTGATGCTGGTGTTAGACCCCGGGACGGCGTTCGGCACGGGCACACATCCCACCACGCAGCTTTGTTTGCTGGCATTAGAAGAGTGGCTGGACGGGCGCATGGGCGCTAATGTGCTGGACCTCGGTTGTGGCTCGGGCATTTTGGGCATTGCCGCGCTAAAGCTGGGCGCGGGGCGTGTGCTGGCGCTGGACACCGATAAACTGGCGGTCAAAGCCACTGCCCACAACGCCGATCTCAACGGCGTGAGCGGACGGCTGACGGCGCTGGAAGGAAGCCTGGAGCGCGTGCAAGCGATGCAACAGTCGTTTGACTTGCTGTTGTGCAATATTCTGGCGCGCGTGATCGTGCGTTTGTGTGAGTCGGGCCTGGGTGACGTGGTACGCCCGGGTGGATATGCTATCTTCAGCGGCATTCTTGATACGCAGGCAGACGAGATCGAAGAGGCGTTGCGACGCACGGGCTTTGAAGCCTTTACGCGACGCGCCCAGGGAGATTGGGTCGCCATCGAGGCCCAAAAGCGCGGTTAAAGCGGCGGGCGTTGGTCGGCGGCGGGTTGTTGTGGCAATATCTGCGTTGCGAGAACAACAAAGGGGGTGCACGATGCGCAAAAAACACGCTGGGTCACGTGCTGCGCGTTCGACGCGCACTGATTTGGTCATTCGTCCGGCCCGCACTGAAGACCGCGCGGCGCTGGAAGCGATCGCAGCGCAAATTTGGGAAGGGGACGACTATTTGCCGCGCGTCTTCGACGAGTGGTTGGCCGATCCACACGGCGGTTTTTTCGTCGCAGAGCTGCACGGGCAAGTGATCGGTGCGGCGAAGATCAGCCGCCTGAGCGAAGGCGAATGGTGGCTGCAAGGGCTGCGGGTTGACCCTGCCTATCAGAGGCAAGGGATCGGGCGCGTTTTGCATCATTTCATCGCCAACGAGGTGCGGAAATACGGCACGGGCCAAGTGCGTTTTAGCACGGCATCAACCACATCGGCGGTACATCAATTGGCGCGCGAAACCGGCTTTCGGCAAGAGCTGATGTGCGCGATCTTGCACGCGCCCGCGCTCGACGAACCGCCACAAGGGTGGCGCGCGCTCGGTGTGGAGGATTTGACGCGCGTACAGGAATGGCTACAACGTTCCGCACATTTTGAG
>JALSSH010000536.1 GCA_026984385.1 Ardenticatenia bacterium
GGCAAAAAGACGCGCCCTTCCACTTGCGCCCACGCCACCCCTGCGGGTATAAATGCGCGCAAGCATACACCAACCCCCACCAGGAGGAACGCCCATGAGCATCATGCTAGATTCAGCCAACCCCGAAGACGCCCGCCGTGCCCGTGAACTCGGCTTTGTGGAAGACGTGACCACCAACCCCACCTTGATCGCTAAAACCGGTCGTCCCCCGCTGGAACTGCTCAGCGAGCTGGTGGAGATCGTGCCCGGGCACGTCTTCTATCAACTGACCGCACCCAGTGTCGAAGCGCGCTATGACCAAGCCTGGGAAGCCCACGAGATCCGCCCCGACAAAGTGATCCTCAAAATCCCCGCCACCACCGAAAATATCGCTATGGCCGCGCGGCTGGAACAACACGGCATCGAGTGCGCGATTACGGCGATTGCCTCCCCCGCCCAAGCCTATCTCGCCGCCCAAGCGGAAGCGGCCTACGCGATCCCCTACGTCAACCGCCTGACGCGCACCTACGGCGATGGGCTGGCGGTTGTGCGGCAGATCGCGGCTATCTTACAAGGCACGGAAACCGAAATCCTGGCCGCGAGCTTGAAGAGCGTGGAGGAAGTCGTCGGGGCGATCTTGGCCGGTGCGCAGCATGTCACGCTGCCGTTGGAGTTGATCTTGGCGCTGGGCGAGCATGAGTTTTCGCGCCGGGCCATCGCGGACTTTGACGCCAGTATGCACAGCGCCAAGCCATAACGCGCAACGCACGACGGGGTTTGGCGTCGGGCACAGCATTGGAGTTGGGCATCCATCGGCGTGGCCCGCGCGCCTTTCCTTGTGCTTTTCCTTTTGTGAATTTTGGTGTATTATAAGGTCGTGGCTAGGTCAGCAACCCCAAAAGGGTGCTGCATTAATGTTTTCCTCCTTGTGCTTCAGTGCACGACCCGATCGGGTCGTGCACTGAAATTTTAGGCGTCCCCACCGCCCCGCAAACGCGCCAACCCCCAAGCTGCATGTTCGCGCACCAACTCGGAGCTGTCCTCACGCGCCAGCGCGTCCAAGAGCGGCGCAAATTCCGCCAGCCCGCTATTGCCCGCCGCCACGCACGCATTGCGCACCAGCCGTTCCCGCTTCAGCCGCCAAAGCGGTGAGCGACGGAAGCGCGCCCGAAAGCCCGTCTCGTTCAACGTGAGCAAATCGCGCAAAGGCGGGGCAGCGCGATCGATGTCCGCAGGCCAAAAAGCGCGCTCCGCCGTCGGACGGGCAAATTTGCGCGTGAAGGGGCAAACGATCTGGCAGTCGTCGCAGCCGTAAACCCAATTGCCCATCAGCGGGCGCAGCGCTGTTGGGATGCGCCCCTTAAGCTCGATGGTCAAATAGCTGATACAACGGCGCGCGTCTAACACATAGGGGCGGGGAAAAGCGTGCGTCGGGCAAGCCCGCTGGCAACGTGTGCAGCCGCCACACGAAACGCCCGTTTGCGGCGTGTCGTAAGCGTCAAACGCCAACGTGGTCAACAGCTCGCCCAAGAAAAAATACGATCCACGTCGGGGATGGATCAGCAGCGTATTTTTGCCGACAAAACCCAAGCCCGCTTGTTGCGCGTGGTCGCGTTCCAAAATCGCGCCGGTGTCCACATAGGCTTTGCAGCGCACATC
>JALSSH010000537.1 GCA_026984385.1 Ardenticatenia bacterium
CTATGGGGAAACGGTAGGGCGTGTGCTTTCGCGGCAAAATTTCCTGGACGTATGGACGTTTGCCGGCTCGCAAGGGGACGTGCTGGACGTGAACGTACACGCTGTGCGCGGCGACGAAGCCGCCTTCAACGTGCAACTGCGCAGCGCGGACGGGCAAGCGTTGGCGACCGTGCCCGCCGACGCGCTGACGGCCAGCGCGCGTGTGCAAGGCGTCGTCTTGCCCCAAACGGGCTACTATTCCATCGCCGTCGGCAACCTGGACACGGCTTTTGCCGGACAGACCGCTTACGAACTCACATTGTTGTTACGCGGCACGGCAGCGCACTCCATCGGCTCTCGCATGATCGACGATCAGCCGGTGGAGGGCACGCTTTACGTGGACGATCCGGCGGACGTGTGGGTTTTTGACGGGGCACTGGGCGATACGATCAGCGTGTGGCTAACAGCCGACACTGCCATGCTACAACCCACGCTCACTTTGCTGGCGACGGACTGGCACGTTGCCAACCCGAGCGGTGAGTTGCAAGTGCTCACTGCCACGCAGGCCGACGAGAGCGGCGCGGCACAGCTCAGCTTTGCGTTGCCTGGCGACGGCGTTTTCGCGCTGTTGGTACAAGACCCCGCATTGCGCGGGGGACGCTACCGTCTCCATCTTTCGCGCCAAGCGGAAAGCGCGCCACCGACGTTGCTCCGCGCCGACCACGTCAAGGAGGGGCAGATCGCCTCCGAAGCCGTGATCGAGCGTTGGCGTTTCCAAGCCTCGCTCGGAGACGTAGTGAGCGTGAGCGTTTCCCCCAACGCTCGCACATTGCTTGTGCCGCGTGTGTTACTTTTGTCGCCCGACGGACAAATCCTCGCCAGCGCGGACGCACGCGAGGGCACAGACGCTACCATCACCGACTACACCTTGCCGCGCGGTGGCGAATTCACGCTGTTGGTCACGCGCACCCTCGGCACAGGGGGGCGCACCGAAGGACGTTACAACATCAGTTTACAAATTACGCCGACCGCGACGGCAGCCGCCTATCTTACGTTGCCCGCCACACAGCGCGGCACGCTGGACACCGCGACTCCGGCTTTGCGCTGGGTCTTCGTGGGACGGGGGCAAACGACCGTGCGCGCCTCGTTGGAAGCCACCAGCGGCGATCTCGACCCGGTGGTACGCATTTACGACGCCGATGGCGCGTTGCTCGCCTTCGGTGATAGCCGGGCAGGGCAAAACGCCGAAGCGCTCGCCACCTTGCCCGCCGAAGGTCCATACATTGTGGAGGCGAGCCGCTACGGTGGAAGCTGGGGGCAAACCGAGGGCAACTTTGCGCTCAGTGTGGAAACGGCCTACCAAGCTGGATCGGTCGGCGAGGCGCACGCGATTGCCTATGGAGATCGTGTGGCGGGCACAGTGGACGCGGAACAGCGCAGCGCCCGTTGGGTGTTTGTGGGCGTGCAGGGAGATGTGATCACCGCACGGGCGCATTTTCCAACGGACGACGCGCCGTTAACGCTCTATCTGCGCGACGCAGCAGATAACATCCTGGCGACAGGCGAGCGCAGCGGTGGCACGTCCACGTTGGAGAGGATCGCACTGGAAGCCGACGGCCTTTACACTTTAGACGTGCGCCGCCCGGGGGACGCTGCC
>JALSSH010000538.1 GCA_026984385.1 Ardenticatenia bacterium
CCACCAGCATCAGCGGCTCGGTCTCATAGCGCAGCTCGTCGGCCAGCTCCTCGACCGGGTCGGCGTAGTGCAGTCCGCGCACCGCGACCACGCCCCGAGACGGGCGCAAATGCTCGCCCAGGATTTCCGCCGTTTGGGCGGCACGCACCAGCCCGCTATGCCGAATTTGTGTCACCCGCACGTCCGCGCCCGCCAAAAAGCGCGCGACAGCTTCCACATCGGCCCGCCCTCTCGTCGTGAGCGGGCGCTCGGCGTCGTGGTGATAGTGTGGGTCTTTGGACGCTTTGCCGTGCCGCACCAAGTAGACGCGCATAGTCATTCCTCCGACTCTTCCAGCGCCTGCCAAAACTCCGCCAGCGTCAGCGGCGCAAAGCCGCGCCACGTGACCCGAAACGCGCGCGCCCGCATATAAACAAAAAGCCGCTCGCCGCGCTGCCCATCCAAGTGCGCCGCCACCAACGGCAACAGCAAGCGGTCGCGCGCCTCCAAGCGTCCCTTGACCTCGACCCAACAGCGGAGGGCGGGCAGGTGAAAGTCCACCAGATAGCGCCCGCCCTGCAAACGCTCCGTCTCATACTCCCAAGCGATGCCGCGCGCGTCCAATTGCCGCGCAAACGCGATCTCAAGCTGCGAGCGCATCCAGTGCCCGCCGTAAATCCCCTCGGTGGAGCGGGAGGGCGGACGACGTGGGCGAAGCGGGGTGCGGCGCGGCGTGCGCATGGGGTTAGCGTTCCTGTGCCCAGCCGCGCGCCCGCTCAACCGCACGCTCCCAGCCCGCGATCATCTCGGCGCGCGCTTGTTCGGAGATTTGCGGCTCGAAGGTACGCTGCACGGCCCATTGTGCGCTGAGCGCTTCCACGTTCGGCCAAAAGCCAACCGCCAACCCCGCCAAATACGCCGCCCCGAGCGCCGTTGTTTCCAAGACTTGCGGCCTTTGCACCGGCACGCCGAGCACGTCCGCTTGAATCTGCATCAGCAGATCGTTGGCCGCCGCGCCGCCGTCCGCGCGCAATGCGCTAAGCGTGATGCCGGAATCTTGGCGCATCGCCTCCAGCACGTCACGGGATTGTAGCGCGATAGCCTCCAGCGTGGCGCGGGCGATGTGGGCACGGGTTGTGCCGCGCGTCAGCCCAACCAGTGTGCCGCGCGCGTAAGCGTCCCAATACGGCGCGCCCAGCCCGACGAACGCCGGCACGAAGTACACGCCTTCCGCGCTTTCCACGCTGCGGGCCAGCGGCTCGATCTCCGGCGCGCTTTTGATGATCTGCAACCCATCGCGCAACCATTGCACCGCCGCTCCCGCGATAAAGACGCTGCCTTCCAGCGCGTAGACGGTCGGCCCGTCCCCCAACTTCCAAGCGATGGTGGTCAACAAGCCGTGACGGGAAGGCACGCCGCGCTCACCGGTGTTCATCAGCAAAAAGCTCCCCGTGCCGTAGGTGTTTTTCGCCATGCCAGGAGAAAGGCACACTTGCCCAAAGGTCGCCGCTTGCTGATCGCCTGCCGCGCCTGCGAGCGGGATCGGCGCGCCGAAAACGTCCGCCGCCGTCTCGCCGTAAAGCGCGCTCGACGGGCGAACTTGGGGCAACAACGCGCGCGGAATCTTCAAGTAGGCGAGGATTTCCTCGTCCCATTG
>JALSSH010000539.1 GCA_026984385.1 Ardenticatenia bacterium
ATAATACAAGTAAGCCTTTACGTCCAAAAATATATTTTCAGGAGCGCCAAAAATGTTTGACCGAGAGAAGTTGCGCGATTTGCGGGCGGCGGTGGAGCGCTGGAAGCAAACCACCCTGGCCCGCACATTGGCACGTCGTCCGGAGCGGCGCGCCGAGTTCAGCGGCGTGAGCGGACGGACGGTGCGTCGCGTTTACACGCCGCTGGACGTGGCCGAGCAAGACTATTTGCGCGATCTGGGCTTGCCCGGGGAATACCCCTTCACGCGCGGAATTCACGCCACCGGCTACCGCGGCAGGCTCTGGACGATGCGCATGTTTGCGGGCTTCGGCACGGCGGAAGAAACCAATGCCCGCTACCATTATCTTTTGTCGCAGGGCAACACCGGCCTCAGCGTCGCTTTTGACCTGCCAACGCTAATGGGCTACGACAGCGACGCGCCCGAGGCGCTCGGCGAGTTCGGTAAATGCGGCGTGGCGGTGAGCAGCCTCCAGGATATGGAAATCCTCTTCCGCGATATTCCGCTCGGCCAGGTCAGCACCTCGATGACCATCAACAGCCCAGCCGCCACGCTCTGGGCGTTCTACATCCTGGCGGCGGAACGGCAAGGCGTGCCGAAAGCAAAATTGCGCGGCACAATCCAAAACGACATCCTCAAAGAGTATCAAGCGCAAAAAGAGTACATTTTCCCGCCCGCGCCCTCGATGCGGCTGGTGACCGACACCATCGAGTACGGAACGCGCCACTTGCCGCAATGGAACACGATCAGCATTAGCGGCTACCACATCCGCGAGGCGGGCGCCACCGCCGCCCAAGAGCTGGCCTTCACGCTGGCAAACGGCATGGAATATGTGCGCTGGGCGTTGCGGCGCGGGCTGGCGGTTGACGATTTCGCCCCGCGCTTGAGCTTCTTTTTCAACGTGCACAACGACTTCTTCGAGGAGATCGCCAAGCTGCGGGCGGCGCGGCGCATCTGGGCGCGGGAGATGCGCGAGACGTTCGGGGCGCGCAACCCGCGCAGTTGGTATATGCGCTTCCACACGCAAACCGCCGGCGTCACGCTGACCGCCCAACAGCCGGAGATCAACATCGCGCGCGTGGCGATCCAGGCGTTGGCCGCCGTGTTGGGTGGGGCGCAGTCACTGCACACCAACAGCATGGACGAGGCCCTGGCGTTGCCCTCGGAGCACGCGGTCACCATCGCGCTGCGCACCCAGCAGATCATCGCGCACGAAAGCGGTGTGCCCAACACGGTTGACCCGCTCGGCGGCAGCTATTACGTTGAGCGGCTGACCAACGAGCTGGAGGAAGAGGCCTACGACTACTTCCGCCGCATCGAGCAGATTGGCGGGGTGCTTGCGGCGATTGAGACGGGCTTTTTCCAGCAAGAGATCGCGGACGCGGCCCACCGTTTCCAGCAGGAGGTGGACGCAGGCGAGCGGATCATCGTGGGCGTGAACGCTTATGCCGGCGAAGAGCCGCCCGCCATCCCGCTTTTGGAAATGGACCCGCAGGGTTACGAGCGGCAGGTGGCACGCTTGGAGGCGCTGCGCCGCTCTCGGGACGGGGACGCGGTGGCTCGTGCCCTGGATGCGCTCCGTGAGGCGGCGCGCGGGGAGGCAAACTTGATGCCGTACATCATCGAGGCGGCGCGCGCGTATGCCACGCTCGGCGAGATCACGGACGCCTTGCGGGAAGTTTTCGGCGTCTATCGGGAAAAAACGGTGATCTGAGCGGACAGAGAAGCGCTCGGTGCGGCGCAGTGGGTCAATCCTTCGGCTCGCTGTAAACGTCGTTGAGCATGTCGCTCATCAGGCTGGCGACGTAGCGAACCGCGCTCACCGCGCGCCCGTAGCGCATCCGCGTTGGGCCGAGCACGCCCACCGCGCCGCGCGCCTGGGATGTGCCGTAGCGCCCTAACACCATGCTGAGGTTGTGCAGCGGCTCCCAACGCCCCTCACCGGCCACCACGATCTGCAAGTCCGGCTGGTCCGGCGCGAGCATATCCTGCAAAATCGCGTCCAACAGCGCGTCTTCTTCCAATACGCGCACAATCTGCTGAGCTTCGTCTTCGGTGAAGGCAGCCAACGACTGGCTCAGACCGTAGCGCACCACATCGCGCGCGGCCTGTTGGTTGGCCTGGCCGAGCGCCTCGGCGACCAGCTCCGCGATGTCGCGCGTCAGCTCGTCGGGGTGTGTGCGCACTTTGGCGCGGATCTCCTCAGCGGTCATTCCCGCACAACTGGCGTTGATCAGCGCGGCGGTGCGCGAAAGGCGCTCTTGGGGCACAGCCTCGGCCAGCGTCAGCACCTGCTGATGTACGCTGCCTCCTTGCACCACCAACACCATTAGCACCAAGCGCCCCTGCGTGTTGATCAGCTCCAGATGTTTGAAGCGATTTTCCGACGGACGGGGCGGCGTGACCAGCGCGGCGGTGCGCACCACGCGCGCTAACGTCATCGCGGCCACGCGCGGCCATTCGTCCACGTTGCGGGCGGCACGCCGAAACTCGCGGGCGATCTGTTCGCGCTCTTGGGCGGGCAGGCCTGCGGCGGTAAGCAGCCGTTGTACAAAGTAGCGATAGCCCTTTTGAGTCGGCACACGACCGGCGGAGGTGTGCGGTGCGTAGATCAGGCTGTGCGCTTCCAGCACGCCCATTTCGTTGCGCACGGTGGCGCTGCTGAAGCCCAGGTCAAAGCGCTCAACCAGCGCCTTAGAGCCGACCGGTTGCCCTGTGCGGATGTATTCGCGCACGATCAGCGAGAGGATATACTCTTGCCGTTCGGTGAGTTGCGGCAGTTTGTCGCCGGAAGGGTGCAGCAGCTCCGGAGTGTCGGACATAGGCAGATTTCCTCGCTGTGGGAACAGGCAGTGCTCCGCTCAGAGCATAGCACGGGGCACAGCGCGGCGTCAATGGGGCGTGTTGTCCCCTATGTGATGTATAATTATTGAGGAGAGATAACGGAGCGCGGAACATGAACGCGATTGAATTCGAAGGACATATCAACCAAGAAGGTAAACTAGAAATCGAGCTACCAACCCCCTTGCCACCCGGCAAAGTGCGGGTGCGCATCGAGCGCATCGAAGAGCCGCTCAGCGAAGAAGAAGCCGCCCGCCTCATGCGCACACATCCTGCCAGCGGCGCGGAAATTGTCGCGTCTGAAGCTGTTGGAGGCTGGGCAGAGCTGGGCATTAAAGACGGACAAACATGGGTCGAGGCACTGCGCAAGCAGAGAAAAGAGCGTCGTCGGTGGTAAGCGAGTTACTACTTGACACGGCCATCGTAGTTGATGTGCTACGTGGCTACCCTCCCGCGCTGCAATGGCTAGAACAGCAAGAGAGCGTAGGCGTATCCGATATCGTGTGGCTAGAAATCATCGAAGGGGCACCAAATCGCCGTATGGAACAAATCGCCTTACGGCTTCTGGAGCGTTTCGAGCGCGCCAATACCACTGCACAGGATATAGATTGGGCTATTCAGCAACTTTTGCGTTTCCATCTGAGTCATGGGCTAGACGCTATGGATTGCCTGATTGCAGCAAGCAGCTACCGGCTAGGCGTGCCACTGTATACCCGCAACCTTAAGCATTTCATCCCGCTGCTCGGTGAGCTTGCGTGTCGTCCGTATTAGGTGCGCATTCCACCTAAAACACAAACTCACCTGATAGAAACGCCCGTGTGCGCGGGTCGCGCGGAGCTTCAAAAAACTGCGCAGCGGGCGACACTTCCACCAACTTCCCCTCGATCAGCAGCGCGCAACGGCTCGCCAGGCGGCGCGCTTTAGCAATCAACATCATTCGCCTGTGCGACTTTCGCTTTGTCCCTGACGGTCGCCGTGTCGCCGCCGCTCGCGATGACCGTGACCTCGCCTGGCTTTGTGATTCGTAGAATTGATAAGCCCTGGGTTGCGCATGGCGCAGCCATACGGGATATGTGCTAAAATAGATACACATATCCAACATGTAGTCAAGGGACAAGGCGTGTCCGAACCGTATCTAGTGTTTATCAGCCATGCAGGGACAGATACGTGGGTTGCTCAACAGATCGAGGCGCATATTCGAGGAACAGGCGCCCAGACGTTTTTGGACGAGGCACACATAGGGATCGGCGAGGACTTTGAGGAAGCCATCTTAACCGCGTTAGAGCGTGCTAACGAACTTGTGGTGTTGCTAACGCCTTGGGCGTTAAAACGACCGTACATCTGGACGGAGATCGGAGCAGCATGGATGCGGCGCATCCCCATTGTCAGCGTGTTACACGGTCTGACGGCAGAGGAATTGCACACACGCGCTGGCGTGCCCGTGCTCCTCAAGCGCCGCGACATGATCACGGTCAATGACTTGCCACGCTACTTTGCACAATTGCAAAAGCGCGTTCAGCAACATCGTTCTCAATAAGCGTAACGATAGGCGAGAAACATGAGCAGGAATATCTCCTACGACGTTTTTATCTCTTATGCTCGCAAAGATGCTGATTGGGTACGTGCCCTAGTTGGTGCACTCGAACGCGAAGCGTTGCGCGCATGGTACGCGGAGCGCGAAATCCGTCCGGGTGAGGCCTTTGCTGATCGCTTAGAAGAAGGGTTGCGCAGCAGCCATTCTGTAGTGCTCGTGCTGACTCCCGAGTCCGTGCATTCGAATTGGATGGCGTTTGAGCTAGGGGCAGCGCTTGCACTCCAAAAGCCACTTATCCCTATTGTGTCCCGAGAAGTCCTCGAAAAGGATTTGCCCGGGCCGGTTCGGCTACGCCGTTATCTTTACCAAGACGAGCCGGAAAAAGTCGCCCAACAGATCGCCGATACCCTGCGAAGCACAGCGCGGGCGGACGTGGCATAAGCTAGAACACAAACTCCCCGGAAAGAAACGCCCGTGTGCGCGGGTCGCGCGGAGCTTCAAAAAACTGCGCAGCGGGCGACACTTCCACCAACTTCCCCTCGATCAGCAGCGCGCAACGGCTCGCCAGGCGGCGCGCCTGGAAGATGCTATGCGTCACCAAGACAATCGTCGTGCCAAACTGCGCGTTTTGCTCGCGGATCAGCTCCTCGATCAGGCGCACGTTGGCCGGATCGAGGTTGGCGGTCGGCTCGTCCAACAGCAGCACGCGCGGCGCTAACACCAACGCCCGCGCGAGCGCCACGCGCTGCGCTTCTCCGCCGCTGAGCGTGTGTGCCCGCGCCTTCGCCAACCCGTCCAGCGCCACACGCCGCAACACCGCCTCGATACGCTCCGCCGCGTCCCGCTCACCGCGCACCCGCAACCCGTAAGCCACGTTCGCGCGCACGCTGCGCGTCAGCAGCGCCGGACGCTGAAAAACCATCGCGATCTGGCGACGCTCTTCGGTGCGCGCTTCGGCGTGGGTGACCCAACGCTCGCCGCTGTGGAAGCGCACTTGCCCCCGCGTGGGCGCTTCCAGCAAGCCCAACAGCCGCAAAAGCGTACTTTTACCCGCGCCGCTCGGTCCCAGCACGGCCAACACCTCACCCGCCCGCACGTCCAGGCGCGGTACGCTCAGCACGGTGCGCGTACCGTAAACTTGCGCCACATCATCCAATGCGTAAATCGGCTCGCTCATCGTCGCCAACGTCCCCCGCCCTGCCCCAACATGATCAGCGAGTTGGTGAGAAAGGAAAGCGAAAGCAATATCGCGCCCAGCGCCAGGGCCAGCGCAAAGTGTCCGCGCCGCGTTTCAAGCACAATCGCGGTGGTCAAAACGCGCGTGCGTCCCTCGATGTTGCCGCCCACCAACATCACCGCGCCCACCTCCGAGATAATCGCGCCGAAACCGGCCATCACGCCGAGCAAAATCCCGAAGCGCGCCTCAACCGCGATGGTGCGCACCACCTGCCAGCGCGTCGCGCCCAGGGCGCGCAGTTGTGGGCGAAGCGCAGGGTCTACGCTTTGGATGCTGCTCATGGTGATGCCCGCGACCATCGGCAGCGCCAAGATCGTCTGCGCCACGATCATCGCGCGCAGCGAAAAAAGCCACGCCAACGACCCAAACGGCCCGCTGCGCGAAAAGAGAATATACACAAAAAGCCCCACCACCACCGGCGGCAACCCCATACCGGTGTAGATCAGAGCGAGCGCCAAACGACGTAACGGCACACGCCCCAAAGCTAACCACGCCCCCAGCGGCACGCCGATCAGTGTGCTGACGAGCAGCGCGACCAGCGTCACGTGCAGCGAGCGGAGCGTGATCTCCAAGACGGTCGGGTCTAGCGTCAGCAGCAGGCGCGCGGCCTGCTCCAGCGCGTCCAGTACGGTACGAATGGCCTTCGCTCCTAGGGGGCTTGGGTAGGGTTTGGCGCGTCCGAGGCTTCCGCCGCGCCCTCGGGGTGCGCTTCGTGCCAGGCGGCGGAGTCCGGCACAAAGAGCGTTTGCCCGTAGCGCTGAAAGCCCGCGATCAGCTCTTGGGCCTCAAGGCCGGTCAGCCAGTCCACGAACTTTTGCGCGCCCTCGGCGTTGACGCCCGGGTGCTTTTGCGGATTGACCGGAATCACACCATACGGGTTGAAAAGGATCGGATCGCCTTCGACCAGAATTTCAAGTGTCAGGGCCTCACTTTGGGCATCGGCGCGGCGTGCCAGGTAGGTGGCGCGATCGCTGAGCGTGTACGCGCCCAACTCATTCGCCATTGTCAGCACCGCGCCCATGCCCTGCCCCGCCGCAATGTACCAATCGCCGAACTCGTCCGGGTTCAACCCCGCTGCCTCCCAGATCGCGCGCTCTTTGATGTGCGTGCCGCTGTCGTCCCCGCGCGAAACAAAGGGCGCCTCGGTCTCGGCGATGCGTCCGAAGGCCTCCGTCGCGCTTTCCAAGCCCTGTATGCCCGCCGGATCGCTCGGGGCGCCGACGATCACAAAGTCATTGTACATCACATCGTAGCGCTGCGTGCCGTGCCCTTCGGCGACGAATTGCTCTTCGCGGGCGCGCGCGTGCACCAACACCACGTCCGCATCGCCGTTCGCGCCCATCGCCAGCGCCTGACCCGTGCCCACCGCCACCACGTCAACCGTGATGCCGCTCTGCGCCTCAAACGTCGGCAGGATGTAGTCCAGCAAGCCGGAGTCGTAGGTGCTGGTAGTGGTCGCCAAGATCAAACGGTCGGCTGGGCGCGCTGCGGAGGACGTCGGCGCGGCGCTCTCTTCGCTCGCCCCACCGCAAGCGCTCAGCGCGCCCAACAGCGTCAGCACAAGCAACAAGCCAAAGCACGTTTTGCGCATAAACTAAGCTCCTTTGCATATGAGCCAAAGTGTGGAGGCGCTGCCCCCACCGCCACGCCCAAAACGCCACCGCCTCATTGTGCGCGCCCCTCAACGTTTGGGCATCGGCGAGGGCGTGCGCGTAATGCGTGGCGGCAAAAACGGCGTGCGCGTCGGTGTCCACGTGGGAGAAGGCGACCAAGTCGGGCTGGGGGTGACGCTCGGCGTCCGCGTGGCGCTCGGCGTGGACGTGGGCGTGACGCTCGGCGTGTTTGTCGCGCTCGGTGTAGCGCTGGGGCTGGGCGTGGTGCTCGGCGTATGCGAGAGCGCAGCGGTGGCGGTGCGCGTAGCGCTGGGCGTCGGCGTGGTCAGGGGGGCGCGCGTTGCGGTGGCGCTGGACGCTTGCGTAGAGGTAGCGCTCGGCGTGGCGCTAAGTGTGACGCTCGGCGTGGCGCTGGGGTGCGGCGTTTGGCTGATCGCGGCAAGCACGCTCCCGTCGCCAGGGTCCA
>JALSSH010000540.1 GCA_026984385.1 Ardenticatenia bacterium
AATCTCTGGGCCGGTGTCGCCGATCACGATCCCGATCTCGCGGATGCCCGCGTCACGGATCGCCTCGATCACGCGGAAAAGGATCGGCTTGTTGGCGACAGGGATAAGCTGTTTGGCGCGGGTGTAGGTGAGGGGGTAAAGCCGTGTGCCCTTGCCCCCGCTGAGGATCAAGCCTTTCACGGGATGCCCTCCTAATGCGGTTTAGCGACGTTGGCGCGCGTAATAGTTGCCCAAGACGCTGTCGCGGGGCGCATTGACCAGCACCGCCCCGATGATGGGCACGTGTACGCGCGAAAGTTCTTCTTTGGCGCGCAAGGCATGGTCGCGGCGAGAAAAACCGGCGCGCAAGGTCAGCAGCAACCCGTCTACCTTCAACCCCAGCAGCGCCGCGTCGGTAAAAAGCAGCGCGGGCGGCACGTCAAAGAGCACGTATTCGGCGCGCTCGGCCAGCGCCGCGATGACCGCGTCCATGCGGCGCGAGCCGAGCAGATCGGCGGGGTTGGGCGGCAATGTGCCGCTGGTGAGCACGCCCAGCCGTTCTACGCCCACCGTTTGCACGGGCGGCTCGCTCAGCGCGGCGTCTTCCAGCAGCATATCGGTCAGGCCGTGCGCGTTTTCCAGTCCCCAAAGCGTGTGTTGCGACGGTTCGCGCAGGTCGCAATCCACCACCAGCGTTTCGTGCCCGCCTTGCGCTAACGTCACGGCGAGATTGGCGAGCACGGCGCTTTTGCCTTCGCCGACCACCGGCGAGGTGATCGCCAGCGTGCGGATGGGGCTATCCACGCTGTAGAACATCAAGTTCGTGCGCAGCGTGCGATAGGCCTCAGCAGCAGGCGCGCGCGGGTCGGTCAGGGTGATCAGGTTGGTTTGCGGCATTCGTCACCTCTACGAAATATCGTCGGCGGGGATAGCCGCCAGCACGGGCAACTCTAAGAAGCGCTCGACGTCTTCTTTTTCCCGCACGATGTTGGACTGCATATATTCCAATGCAAAGACCGCCGCGCCACCCAAAAGCAAGCCCAACATCGCCCCGGCCATAACGTTAATTTTGGTCTTGGGCTTGTATAGGCCATAGGTGGCCGTATCAATCAGCAGCGCGTCAATGCGATCCTCACGGCGCAAATCGCGGTTGTCCTCGGTGCGATACTCGACCAGCAAGCGCCCCAACTCGGTAGCGATCTGCGCAGCGAGCGGGCCGTCTTGCAAGTCCACGTCAATTTGCACAATGAGTTGGGTTGGGTCGGAGCTGATCGTGGTGTGGCTGCGCAGTTCGCCCGGGGTCATATCCAGTTGCAAACGGTCGATCACGGCGGAGGCTTGCTGATCCGTGTTCAGATAGACCACATAACTACGCAGCAAAATCCGCAGCGTTTCGGTTAGGCCGAAGTCGTTGCGCGCCGGTTGGAGCAGCACTTTTTGCGTGGCGCGATAAACGGGCGTCTGGGCCTTGCTCAGCCCGAAGGCCGCACCCGCCGTGATGACCACCGCCAGTGCGACAATCCAGCCTCGCCGCACCAACACGCGCACGTAGTAGGCTAAGTCCATCGTTATCTCCGTTTCACAACGCGCCTATTATACCGCCACCGCCGAGCGCTTAGCGCTCTGTCAGGTAAACGCGGCGCAAACGTCGGCTTAGCGGCGCTCCGTCGGAATTTCCGCCAACACGTCCAGCCCCAAAGCGGCCATATCCGCGCGGCTGTGCACGCGGTCGTCCAGATACTCGGCCAGGGCCGCCAAGCCCACACCCGCCACCATGCCCAACGCCACCCGCAGCAAGGGCATCAGCCGCACGCTGATCGGCGCGGCCAGTGTGCTGACCTTCGGCTCGTCCAGCGGCACAACTTGCACCGCCTCCGCTGCAAATTGTGGGAAATAGGCTTGGTTGCGTTCCTGCAATACCTGCACGGCGGCCTCCGCGATGGTGCGCAGCGTCTGCGGATCGTCCCAGGTGACGTAAAGCGTCAGGATGCTGCGGTAACTATCTGCGGCGAAGTGTCCGCGCAAATCCTCGGCGGCGATCTCCACGCCGCGCGCATCCAATGCCTCGCTCACTTCGTCGGCGAAGCGGTCGCCGGTGATCCAGTGCGGCATGTTGACGACCACATACTCAGAAGCCAACAGCGGCACATAAATCGCGTCCTCGTAAGGCGCGGTGACGCCGTCCACTTCCGCTTGGGGTGGGGCGGCGGCGGTCAGGCGTATCTGCACCTGATAGCTCGGCGGCGGGGCGAACGTTTGCCGCAAGCTGGGCAACGTGACGGCCAGTGCCGCCAAAGTCGGCAGCGCGATCAGCCACCAACGTCGCCGCAACATAGACCAAAGCGCTCTTAGCTCCATACGCTCCGCGACGGGTTGCGTCGCTTGCTCCTTTCCGCGTTCGGATGGGCGGATTATACCGAATAAGCGCGCGGAACGTGAGGGCGTTTTTTAGAAGGCGCGTCTTGGGTTGGGGCAAAAGCGTTTTTTGTCGGGGTAGGAGTTAAATCATCCTAGATTTGGAATACGCCTACGGCTTGCGGGCAGAGTGGTTTGGTTAAGAGAAGCCGGAAATGTAAAATAGACGCGATGACGCTCACGGGCAACAGGCCGAAGGATACCCACTATGCCGTCGCACGTTTTCATGCTCTACACGCCCGCCGACCACGATTTTGCTTATCATCTGGCCGTGCAATTGGAGCAACGAGGCCTGGTCGTCTGGCCCGTGCCCGACCCCACATTGCCGCAAGCTGTGCTCTCCAATGAAGAGAAAGGTTTGGCCCAAGCGTCTCACGTGATCGGGATATTTTCACCGACGGCGCTAGAGTCGGGAGCCTTCCGCAAACAGTGCGTGGAAGTATGCGCGGCCAAAAAAAATATGCTGGGCGTGTTGCGCCAAGAGGTAAATCTGCCCGACGATCTGGCAGATTGCCCGATGGTGGACTTTCAAAAGCCGTTCTTGCTGGCCGTTGAGACGCTGGTCAAACGCTTAAAAGCGGCCAACGCCCCTTTTCGTGCCCCGCCGGAACGCCTCTCGCCGATGATGGATAAGCCCGGGCTGCTCCCGATTGCTGTGCCCGGGGAGCGTTGCTGGCGAGATGACCGTCTGCGCATCAATTACCGTTTGCCGGTGCTGCTTTCTCAAAAAGAATTGGAAAAAAGACTACCTGCCTTCTTCGCTCTAGCGCGCTTTGAGCTGACGAAAGTCTCACGCAAACGCATTCGCGGCTGGCGGATGCGCGAGTTTCGCTGGTTCGACCCGCGCCGTGCCGAACAAACGATCACCGTAGAACGTCGCAAGGGCGGGGTGCGTGTGTACTACCGCATGACTCGTATCCAAGTTTACTATTGGTTTCCGGCACACTATCACACGCTGAACCGCGAGGCGGCGGCTCTTTATCGCTATCTGGTCACCGGCCAATTGGATGAGGAATTGCTCGCGCCGGTGCATCGCCAAGCGCAACGCGCTCGCACGTTTTCCTGGCTTGTTGCCGTCAGTATCGGAGTGGTTTTGGCGCTACTGTTCGCGCTGATGGTGCTTTGAGCGCTCATGCCAACCACAACCCCAACCAGGTCATGCCCCCCACAAAAACGATCAGCAGCGCGCCATAGCCCAGTAGATGCCGCATCACCGCGCCTTCGTCGGCGTTCACCGTGCTGCACCCTACCGCGACCTTGGTGGGCGAAAGCACGCTGATCACGGCGGCGGCGGCAGTTTGCCCCGCCAGGATCACCGGCACAGAAAGCCCCAGCAATTGCGCGGTGTCTCTTTGCAACACGCCGAAAACGGCGTTGCTGTTCATGTTACTGCCGGTGATGAATGCTCCCAACGCCCCGATCAGTGGCGCGACAAACGCATAGAGACCGTCCGGCACAGCATGGCTCAACCCGTCTGCCAACACGGCCATCATGCCCGCGCGCGCCAGGGTAGCCGCCAACGCGACCATCATGTAAACGCCAAGCGCTGCTTTGGCTGCGCGCTTGCCGGATTGCCGTAGTATGTCGTGTTCTGCGCCATTCGCATACAGCCCTGCCCGCCGATAGAGCCAGTAGGTGGCGGCGCAACTGTAGAGAATGATCATGCCCGGGTGCGCCAAGAGGCCGAACCCCGCCCCGATCTCAGCGGCGCTTTGCCAGCCGCGCGCGGTCACCGTTGCGGGCAAATCCACCGAAATCGCTATTTGCGCGTTGAGAAACGCTTTGACCGGTCGGATGCCGCGCAGGATCAATGCCAGGCTTATCAAGAGCGCATAACCGCTCAGCGCCAGCGGCGTTGATGGGGCGTTGGTGGCAACAGAGGGGGCGCTTTTGGAGGTTGTGTTCGTGCCCGACCGCCGAATCCAAAGCACAGAGGCGATCAGCCCGCTTATGCCACCACCGATAGCGCCTAATGACCACAACCCGCCCAACGTCAGGGCTAACTGCACGCTGCCCATCACCGAGCCGACGACCAGCACATACGGCCAGACGCGCCGCACGCCTTGCCAGCCCCCCAGCACATGCGCAACGGCCAAGCCGGATGTATACGCCAGCGCCCCAAGCATCAGTGCGGAAGGCGGCGCTAGTTCCGACCCGGGCAGGCCGGTAACGCGGATAAGCATCAGGAAGGAAGCCGCCAGCGAGCCATACGTGACAGCCCAGCCATGGCCTAATGCGGGGGCAACGGCGGCGCGCGTGCGATCGATGCCCTGGCCGACCAAAATCGGCGCAACGATAGCAACCGGCACGCCAAACCCGCCTACGCCTTGCAGAAACGAGGTGAACACCCAGGCCAGCAGCAATCCCTGGATCAGCGGATCGGCGCTCAGCCGTGCCAACGCTTCCGCGATGACACGCAACGCGCCTGCCCGCTCCACAACGTAATACAACAGCAGCGCCGCCCAAATAATCAGCGCAACGTCGGCGGTCAACAACAATGCTTTGACCTGTGCCCAGGCCAGCACGTCTCTACCTGCTCCAAAACGCTCCCAGGCTACCCCCATTGCCAGCGCCAGGCCGGTAAAGCCCGCTTTGGCCGAGTTCCAGCCGCGCCCGACCATCAGCCCCAGCACCAACGCCACCGGCAACAACGCCAGCAGCCAGTCGGCGGTTGTATAAGTCACGGTTTCTCCTCATGGTGGGATGCAAAAAACACTTTCGCGCGCGCATTCTACCCCTAACGCCGCGCTTCCAGCAACCGCCTTGTGCCAACATAAACGCGGAAGTTTGCGCTTTGTGCATTTGGGGAAACATCAATGCGCAAGTGTGCGCTTCTCTTCTGCCTAAGCAGCGGGGCACGCTGCCGTTAGCATTTATCCTTCACGCGATGGTAGAGTTCGGTCATTTGCGTAACGACGCGCTCCCAGGTGTAGCGCTCCGCGACCAGGGCGCGCGCCGCTCGCCCCATCAGCGCGCGCCGCTCGCGGTCGCTCAGCAACGCGCCCAGCGCCTCGCTCAACGCGCCAATTTCACGCTCCACAACCAGGCCCGCGCCCGCCTCCGCTACTTCCGGGAAGTGGCAGCCCGGCGTCAACACGATGGGCAGCCCGCAGGCCAACGCCTCCAGCGCCGCCATCGAGAACCCCTCCCCGGCAGCAGGCAACGCGAAAACGTCCGCCGCCGCCAGCGCCGCGAGTTTGTCCGCGCCGGTGAGCAGACCGGTAAAGCGCACCCGCTCCGCTACGCCGTGCGCACGCGCTAACGTCTCCAACGTGGCCCGCATTCCCTCGTCCGGCCCCACGATGAGCAGCCGCGCCGACGGCAAGGCGCGCGTGGCGTCGGCAAAGGCCGGGATTAGCAACTGAACGCCCTTGCGCGCGTGCAAACGCCCGAGAAAAAGCGCTATCGGCCCCGTCCCCAGCCCCCAGCGCGCGCGGAATGGCTCGGCGGGCGGCAGATCGGCGAAGTCCACCAGGCGCACGCCGTTCGGCACGACAAAAACGGCCTCGTCCGACAACGTTTGGCCGCAGGCGCGCCATAACCGCCGCGCGTCCTCGGCTTCGTGCGCGGTTAGCGCGACCACGCCGTCAAAACGGGGCAACAGCCGTGCGCCAAATACGCGGTCCCAAAGCTGCTTGACAAGCGATCGCCCGGTGTGATAGGGCAGCGTGCCGTGCGGCGAAACTAGCGTCGGCACGCCCAAACGCTGTGCCACCGTCGTCACCAGTAGATTTTCCACCGTGCGCAGCTCGTGGCAATGCACCACCGCGATCCCTTCCTCGCGGATCAAGTGCTCGGCGGCGGCTGCCATGCCGCGCGGCGAGGAAAGGTTGAGCGCGCCGCGCAGCCGATTACTGCGATTGCGCACGCGCCACACCTGTACGCCTTCCAGCGTTTCGCGCAGCGTCTGGAGCCGCGCGTGGGGGCTGAGCGTGTCGGTGGTGAGCACAAAAACACGGTGCCCGGCGGCGGCTTGCGCGCGCGTCAGGTCGGTGACGGCGCGCACCACGCCCCCATACGCCCAGGCGGGCGCGTAATAGGGCAGGACGTGAAGCACGTTCACGCGCGGCGCTCCTTCCGCGCACGCCATCCGCTCCAGATGCGCACCAGAGCATACGCCGCCAGCACGAAAACGAAGGGGTCGGCGGGCGCGCGATAGCGGGTGGAGGGATGGAAGAGCACATAGGTCAACGTGATGGCGGCGAAAACGGCCACCAGCGGCGCGATCTCCAGTTTGCGGCGCGCGGCCAAAACCCATCCCATTCCGCCGAGCAGCAGCAGCGGGGTGAAGTACAACAGATGCACCACGCGCGCCAGTTGAAAGCTGCGCGACTCGTAAAATTGCAGCACGGCGTCGTCGATCAGGTAGGGATCGGGGGGCAGGCTATGGGGCATGATCGCGGGCGACCAGAGCACCCAAAACTTGACCGCGAACAGGCGCGGCCATTCTTGCGGATGGGCGCGCAGATAGTCCAGCGCGGCCTGCCGATGCCAGCGGTCGGTCTCGGTTTCGCCGAGCGTGGGGGGCGGCGCGCCCATGCAATCCGCGCGTATCCACTGCACATCCCACCCGCGCGTCAAATAGTCCGCCGAGCAGGGATTGTTGCCCTGGTGAAGATTGCTTCCGCCGTTGGTGCTGAGGAAGACGAACTCGCCTTGCAAGCGGGTGTTGCGCACGGCCCAGGGCGCGGTTGTCAGCGCGATCAGCGCGCCGCTCACCAAGGCCAAGCGTGTGGCCTGCCGCCAGCCGAGTTTGCGTGCCCACCACCACGTCAACAGCGGCCAGAGCAACAGCACCCATGTTTTGGTGAGCGCGGCCAGCCCGAAACTCAGCCCCAACAAGGCCGCCCAAATCCAAGCGCGTGTGTCGCGTGCGCGGTAGGCGGCGGCTATCCCGACGGTCAGGAGAAAAATAAAAATCCCCGTGTCGTTGACGGTCAAGTTTTGATAGAGCAGATAGGGGTAAAAGCCGTAAAACGCTGCCGCAAGCAACCCGACGGCGTCTTGTCCGCTGATGCGTCGCCCGAGCCAAAACAGCAACGCTATCACGCCCATGTCTAATACGATCTGCACGGCGGCCACCGCCAGCGGGTCGCGCCCGAGCGTTTTGTAGACGCCGACTAGGAAAAATGGATACAACGGGGGAAGATCGGAATCGCCGCTGCGGTCGTCAAAGCGGGTGTAGCCGCGCCCGTCAAGCATATTTACGGCGTAGGTGTCATAGCCGGAAGTTTGCAGCGAAAGCGTGTGCCCAAAAAGCAACAAAAATCCCACG
This sequence comes from Ardenticatenia bacterium, assembly GCA_026984385.1. Lineage (GTDB taxonomy): Bacteria > Chloroflexota > Anaerolineae > Aggregatilineales > Aggregatilineaceae > JALSSH01. The sequence continues at coordinate 7,670 of JALSSH010000540.1, forward strand.
CGCGCAAACACGGCCAACACGATGATC
>JALSSH010000541.1 GCA_026984385.1 Ardenticatenia bacterium
CGCGCCATTCACGATCCGGACTGGCGCGCAGAGGCGCGCGTGCGCGGGCTGGAACATGCCGCCCGCTTCAGTTGGGCACGCACCGCCACCCAGACCGTCGCCAGCTATCGCCGAGCGCTCGGTGAGACGGCGGCAGGAGAAACGACCGAGTGACGATGACAACGAAAATGGCCCATACACCGCCTCCCGAAAAAGTTCCGCCAACGCCCTCTAACCGCACCTCACGGTTAGACCCGTTGCGCTGGACACGCTGGGCACTCCCGATCCTAGATGTGGTCTTGGTGCTGGTGGCGTTTTTGCTTTCCTACTATCTGCGCTATGAGGTGCAGTTTTTGCAGCCGGTGGACGAAGCCAACGACGCGCCTTTTGCGCCCTATTTGCCCTACGCGGCCATTTTTGCCGTGCTGATGGTCTTTTTCAACCGCCGCGCTCGTCTTTACCGTGAGCGGCGCGGGCGCACCTGGTGGGACGAGATTTTCGCCATCGCCAACGGCGCGACCAACGCCGGCGTCTTTGTGATGGCGCTGAGCTTTGCCACCCAACCGCTCGTCTTTTCCCGCTTATTGATCGTGCAAGCGCTGGTGTTGGTGGTGATCTTGTTGGGCGCGGCGCGGCTGGTGGTGCACATGGTGCGCGGCTATTTGCGCCGACGTGGGATCGGCGTGGAGCGCGTGTTGATCGTGGGTGCGGGCAGTGTCGGGCTTTCGGTCATGCGAACGTTGGTCGCGCGGCCAGACTTGGGCTATAAGGTGGTCGGCTTTGTGGACGACGACCCCCAGCGCGGCGGCAACAATTTGGGGCGGCTGAAGGCACTCGGCGGCGTGGATAATTTGCCCCGCTTGGTGGACGAATACCAAATTGACCTGGTGATCATCACGTTGCCCTGGCACGTGCAACGCAAAATCGCCCAAATCGTGCGTGACTGCGAGCGGCAGCATGTCAAAGTGCGCACCGTGCCGGACCTCTTCGAGTTGAGCTTGAGTCAAGTCCAAGTGGAAATGCTGGGCGGCATCCCACTTTTGGGGCTAAACGGCGAGCCGCGTCTCAACCCCAGTGACCAGCTTGCCAAGCGAATTTTCGATATTTTCCTCACGCTCTTGACCTTGCCAGTCGCCGCTTTGGTTACGCTGATCGTTGCGCTGGCAATCCGTTTGGATACGCCCGGGCCGATCTTTTACACACAAGAGCGCATCGGGCTAAACGGCAAGCCCTTCAAAGTGTACAAATTCCGCTCGATGGTGGTGGACGCGGACAAGGTCTGGGAGGAGCTGGTGCGCAAACACGGCCAAGACCCGCGCCACCCCAAACTGGCAAACGACCCGCGCGTGACGCGCGTCGGGCGTTGGATTCGCCGCTTTAGCGTGGACGAATTGCCGCAATTGTGGAACATCTTGCGCGGAGAGATGAGCTGGGTGGGGCCACGTCCCGCTGTGCCGCAAGAAGTGGCGCTTTACGAACCCTGGCACAAGCAGCGTTTGCGCGTGCGCCCGGGTTTGACCGGCCTTTGGCAGGTCAGCGGGCGCAGCGAAGTTCCCTTTGAGGAAATGTGCCTGCTGGATATTTACTATATTGAAAATTGGTCGCTTGCGTTGGATTTGCAGATCATGCTGCGCACCGTG
>JALSSH010000542.1 GCA_026984385.1 Ardenticatenia bacterium
GCTTGCATCCACGTGTGGGTGCGTGAGGCTGAGGTAGTAGACCAAACGCCCGTCGGTGGTCATAATCGCGGCTTCGGGTGGGGCGTTTGCTCGCAACCAGAGCACCGCGTCATAGCCCGGGCTGACATAAAGGCGGTAGCGCTCCACCTCACTCATCCAGGGGCGGCGCAGCAACTCGTACTTATACTCCACCGCCCGCCGCATCGCGGGCAGCGCTAACACGATCAGGGCCAACGGCAACGCCCGCCACACCCAACGTTGCGCGCGTTGTGGCAAACGCCGATAGAGCGCCACGATCAACCACGCGCTCATCACCGCCAGCAACGCCCAGATCATCATCAAAAAGCGCGGGTCGTAGCTGAAAAAGCCCCACCACACACCCCAAAAAGGCACGCTGAAGCCCAACAACAAGGCCGGTTTGGCCGCCAGGCGCGGACGTGTGCGCCACAGCCATCCCAGCAACGCGAGCACGGCGGGCACGGCAAAAACCCCCGCCGCCATGTACGAAGGCCAGCCGAGGGACGGTTCGAGCAGGGCGCGGAGCGTGCGTTGGGCTTGATCGATCCAGCCGGTCGGGGCGACAAGCCAGCGGTTTTGCAGCCACACATGGGCGTACCACAAGCCGGCGGTCGGCGCGTAGCCGAGGAGCATCAGCGCCACATGCCGTGCGCGGATCGGACGACCCTCAGCCTCCGGCCAGCGCGCCGCCCAGTGGCTATAGAGCACCCAGCCCGCCAGTGAACCAACCAGCAGCAGCGCGCCGTTTTTGCTGAAAGCGGCCAACCCGGCCAGCGCGCCGCTCAGCAGCGCGTAGAGCGGGCGCGGAGCGGTGTAGAGCTTCCAGGCGGCCAGCACAGTCAGCACGTAGTACGCGCCGGCGGGCAAATCCGTATAACCGGAGGCGGCCCAGTGCGTCAGGATCGGCGTGCTCGCGGTCAGGAACGCCGCCGCCACCCCCACCGCGTGCCCGAAAAGTTCCCGCCCCAGCGCATACGCTCCGCCCACCGTCACCAAGCTGAGCGCCGCCACCGCAAAGCGAATGGCAAACGGGTTCGGCGCGCCTGCGGCCATGTGGATATAAGCATATAAAAGCGGCACAAGCACGGGATAGGAGTCGTAATACGGGTCATAAAAGCCGCCGTGATAGAACGTGCCCGTTTGCACAAAGCGCAACGAAACCGGCCCGTAGATCGAGAGCGCGTCCGAGTCTCGCAACGGCCAATAGGCGGCGTTGAACAGCGTCAGCAGCACCATCAGCGCGATCAGCACCCGCGCGACTTTCAGCGGCGCGGAGCGCCGCTGAGGGCGCGCCGCGCGCCCAGCAGCACCATCAACGGGCGCGCGGCGCGCCCACCTCGCGAGCGCCCACCAACCGACCACGCTCACGCCCAGCGCCAAGCCCGTCACCCACGCAAAACGCAGCGGCGTCTGCAACATCGCCGCCAGCCACACCATCAGCGCCGCCAACACGCCCACGCTCAGCGCCACCGTGAGCGTGAGCGCCAACGCCGAGTCGCGGCGCGGAAAGGTCAAGCGCTCCGAAACAATCCGTGCCCAAGGATAGGCGAAAGTTAGGCTGAACAAAGCGGCCAGCCAAGGAGCGATTTCCGTCATGCGTTTCTCGTTTCCACAGATCCAATAGCAGGAGAAAGTTTACCGCGAGAGCGCTAAACGCGGCATGGTGAAATTGGGGGCGTGGCGTCTCTGCCGCGCTGAGCGTAATCCCGCACTTCAGGATATACTCGGAAACGCCGCGGGGACGGTGCGGGCAGGGGAGCGTTCGGTGTAGCAGGAATGACCGTATGCCGGATTCGGAACAGACAGAAACACGCCAATTCTATACCCAAGGGCCGTTGCCCCCTACTGCTGCGCATCTTTATGTGGAACGCCCCGCCGACGCCACACTGGAACGCCTGATCGCCCGCCGCGATTACGTCGCCCTGATCGGCCCCCGCCTCAGCGGTAAATCCAGCATGTTGCTTCGCCAATGGGCGCGGCTTTCGGATTCTGCGCTGTACGTGCCCGTCTATCTCTCGCTGGGGCAACTGGCCGGCCTGGGAGAAAGCACATGGATCGGCCAAATCCATCGCCAGATTGCTTTGCAATCCGGCGGGCTGCTTCCCGTGCCCGCCGACCCTGCCCCGCATGCCCTCGCTTTGCAGGAAGAGATCGTAGACGCGCTGGGCGGTCCTTTGCGCGGACGTGTGCTGGTGATCATGCTAGACCAGGTGGAAACCACGCCGGAAAGTGTCGCGGTCTCGTTTTTCGCCACGCTGCGCGAAATGTTCGTCAACCGCTGGATGCGTCCGGCGCTGCAAAATATCGTCTTTGTGCTCTCGGGAAGAATCGTGCCCGATGAGCTGATCAAAGACCCGGCCATCTCCCCTTTCCGCGTGGCCGAAGTGGTCTACCTCGAAGACGCCGACCTTGAACACCTCACCAAGCTGATCGCCTGGCTCGCCAGCGACCGCCGCCAACTGGCCTCCGACGTGCCCGCGCGCATCTACGAGTGGACGGAAGGCGATCTGTACTTGACGCACAAACTTTGTGCCGGGCTGGCGCAAGACATCCCCGAAGGCGCGGTGCTGCTCACCGACGTTGACCGCGCGGCGCGCCGTCACCTCTACGACGACGCCATCTTCCGCAAAATGTGGCAACACATCCAAGACGATCCGGAGGTGTTGGCGCTGGTTACCACGCTGCTCGAACACCGCGAAACCGTGCGCTTTACGCTGCTCCAGCGGCATATCATGGTCGCCTGGCTGGAAGGCGCGGTCAAGCCGGACGCACACGGCAATTGCGTTCTGCGCAGCCTGATCCACGAAAGCGTGCTCTATACGCTTATGCACGCCCAAACACACCCCGCCTCGGCTGTGCATCGCCCCCATGTTGCCAATCTACACGACGACCAAACGGTTTTGCGCGGACGCTATCGGCTGGAAAAAGTGCTGCACCCCGGGCTGACCAGCTACGTTTACCGCGCCACCGACCTGGAAACCGACCAACCGGTCGCCGTCAAGCAGTTGATGATCACCCGTGAACTCAACGAGCTGGCCTGGTTGCGCTTTCAACGCGAAAGCGACGCGCTCAAACAACTTGACCACCCCAACATCGTCAAGCTGATTGACGCCTTCCGCGAAGAGAACTTCGAATATATCGTCATGGAGTACGTTTACGGCGGCTCGCTTTTCGAACGGTTGAACCGCGAGGGACGCTTGCCGTTACGCCAAGCGCTCCAGATCGCCGCCCAGCTCGCCGACGCGCTGGAACACGCCCACCAACACGGCATCATCCATCGCGACGTAAAGCCATCCAACACCATGCTCACCCACGACTACTCGCCGCGCCTAGCAGATTTCGGCGTGGCACGGCTGAACGATCAGCGCCGCGTCACCCAACCGCATACCGTCATCGGCACAACACCTTACCTCAGTCCTGAGGGCATCTTGGGGGAAACGCTCGACGCCCGAGGCGACGTGTGGGCGCTCGGGGTGATGCTCTTCGAGATGCTGGCAGGCACGCTGCCGTTTGTTGGGCGCACCGACGATATGGTCGCCCGCGCCATTTTGGAACAGGACGTGCCCGATATTCGCAAAATCCGCCCGGAAGTGCCCGCGAGTGTTGTAACATTGATCCGACGAATGCTCACCAAATCCCTCACCCGCCGCATCGCCTCCGCCGCCGAGGTGCGCGACGCTCTGCACGAAATTTTGCGCACACTGCCGCCGCAAGTTCGCTAACCGTCCGAAAGTTCGTTAATCCACCAGGAGTTAGCCATGTGGAAGCTCCGAGGTACACGTTACGGCAACACGCCGTATATCGTCGGCGCACTTTTGACGCTCGCCGCTTTGCTGGGCGGATGCAATTCCTCCGCCAGCTCACCGCTCCCGCTTTTGCAACGCGAAGAAGCCCTGCCCGCCGACGCGGTCAAAATGACGCCGGAAACAGACCGTTTTCCTCCCGTTTTGCACTTGGGCGAATGGCAAGTGCCCGTGCCCATGCCCGGCCCCATCAACACCGTTGGCGCTGAAGATTCCCCGTTTATCACACCGGACGGCGCGAATTTCTACTTTTTCTTCACTCCGGACGTGCGCGTGCCGCCCCAAAAACAACTGACGGACGGGGTCACCGGCATCTGGTGGGCTAAGCGCACCGACCAGGGGTGGAGCGAACCGCAGAGGGTCGTTTTGAACGACGATGTCGCCCTGGATGGCGCGCCTTTTGTGCAAGGGGAAGCGCTGTGGTTTGCCTCTGTGCGCGCGGGAAACTATAGCGAGGTGGATATTTACACCGCCAAGCTGAAAGATGGGCGTTGGACGGACGTTAAAAACGCGGGAAAACAGCTCAACGCCGTGTATGACGTGGGCGAGCTGCATATCACAACAGACGGCCAGACCATGTATTGCGGTCGGGCAGACGCCAACGGGAAGCACGACCTCTATACACTCGCCAAAACCGCCGACGGCTGGGATGCCCCCGTCGGCTTGCCTGCCCCGATCAATACTTCGCTCGGAGACGAGGACCAGCCGTTTATCTCTCAGGACGGCCAAGAGCTTTGGTTCACGGCCCAAAGCCGCTTGGGTTACCCCGGGCCGGCCCTGTTCCGCGCCCAAAGGCGCCCGGACGGCTCTTGGAGCGCGCCACAGGAGATCGTCTCGCAATTCGCCGGAGAGCCAACTCTGGACGCGGCGGGTAATCTCTATTTTGTGCATCACTTCTTCGGCGCGGATATGCAAATGATCGAGGCGGATATTTACGTAGCCTACCGCAAGTGACGCACAGACACGCTACGAGTGTTTGCGCTGCAAAAACAGCGTGCCCTGAAAAAATCGGCGAAAAAGCCGCACATCGTGCTCGCGCGAGGGCGTTTCCTTTTCCGGATGCCACTGCACGCCCAAAATCGGGTGGCGCGGGTGGTAAAAACCCTCCACCAGCCCGTCTACCTCGGAAACGGCAAACGCGCGCAGCCCGCGCCCGAGCAACTCCGCCGTAATGCCCTGGTGGTGATAGGTGTTCACCTCCAGGGTATCCACGCCCAGCGCTTCGGCCATGTGCCGATCCACAATGTGCAACGGGTGTGGCGTGCCGCGATAGTGATCCAGCGAAGAGCCAAGCTCGTTGGCAATATCTTGCACCAGCCCCCCGCCGAAGTACACATTGAGCACCTGCGCGCCGCGACAAATGCCCAAAACCGGCAAATCCCGCGCCACCGCATAGTCCAACGCGGTGAACTCGGCAGCGTCCCGCTCCGGCGCGATATGATCGGAGTAGGTGTTGGCTTGGCCGTAATGCGCAGGGTCAATATCTCCGCCGCCGCTCAAAACCACGCCTTGCACGTCCAACGCTTCCAGATAGGCGGGCACGTCCAGCACGTCGTTGGGCAAAAGAATCGGCGTCAGCCCCAGGCGCTGGAGATAGGGCACATAGCCCACCCGCAACGAATGCCGTTTAGGGGGAACTGGGGAGGTGTGTAACGTGAGCGCAATCCTCATACCGGCTCGGCTTCCTGTGTATCACGCTCGGTCAGCGCGCGGTGCGCGGCGGCAAATTCTTCCAAGCGCGCCCGCTGCGGCGGCGTGATGAAGATAAACGGGCGCGTGCGGCGGATCAAGGCCAGCGCCTCCTCCACCGTCATCCCCTGCGTGACAAAATACGCGGCGGCCATCGTTGGAGCGCGGCCAACTCCCCCCGCGCAGTGGATGTACACCTTGCCGCCCGCCGAAACGATCCGCCTGATGAAAGCTACCCCCCGATACAGATGCTCCATGCTCGGCGCGTCGTCGTCGGTGGTCGGCAGATGGCAATACTGTTCCAGCGCCAAGCCGTGCGCCGCGTCGTCAAACTCGGTGCGCAAATTGAGGTCGGCGGTGATGCCCGCCGCTTCCAACTTGCGCTTGCCACGCCGCCCGTGCTGTCCGCCGACGTAAACCTGCGGCGTGATGCGGCTGTAGCGAAAAAGCGGCACACCGGTGAGCTTGGGCCAACCGCGCCCATACGCCCAAATCAACGTCACGCGCAACCCTTGCGTGCGCAAACGGCGCGCCAAAATGCGTAACCCTTTGCGCGCATAGTTCAACACTTTGCTCATCAGTCCTCACATTTGGGGAAAACGCACGCCCACATCAGGGCGTAGGAAGCTGAATAGGCCACTCGTCCGGCACAAAATCGCCGGAGGTCGCCATTTCCATTTGCTCTAACGAAGGAGGGCGCTCTTCTTCGGCGCGGTGAGCCGAAGCAGGCTTGTTCGGCGGTGGGGGCGAACCTTCGCGCTCTTCTTTGCGCCGCGATTGCCGCACAAAAAAGACCACACCGCCCACCAACGCCCGCCCCAACGTCAGGCCGCGCATAATCAGCGCTACAACGGTCGCATTGGTGCTGCCCACGTTCACCAGCCCGAGGAAAAACACATACGCCGACTCCTTGACGCCCACCGCCGCCACCGAGATCGGCAACAGCTCGGCCACCGTCGTCAGCGCGACCATCGGCACGAACGCCACCAATGGGATCGGGTCGGTCACAGCGTCCAGCACGATATACGTGGCGGCAATCGTCAAAGCATGGGCGATCACCGAAAGCAGCAAAATCCCCAGCAACACCCCGGGCCGCCCCAAATGGCCGGAAAGCGCGCGTTGCATCCGCCGCACTTGCTGTTCTTGCTTGTTCAGATGCAGCCGTGTGAGCGTGGCCGCGATGGGGTCCATAAACCAGCCGCGCCAGAGCAACACCAATCCGACCAGGCCTCCCACAAACATCAAATGTACCACCAGCAAAAAGATCGCGGGCACTTTCCCCGGCTCTAAGAAAAGCGCAAAGATGCTGCCCGACCCGACCACCACCAAAAGCCCGATCCCGCGCTCGATCAGCACGGAAAGCGTGGCGTCGGCAGGGCGACCGGTGTGGTTGGCGGTGTCCACTGCGCGCACCGCGTCCCCACCCACCGAGGTCGGAAGCACGGTGCTGAAAAACGCGCCTACCAAATACGTGCCCAGCAGATGCCAAAACGAAACTTCCATACGGCTTTGGCGCACCAACAAGCTCCAACGCAGCGCCTTGACCACCGTTGAAAGCATCACCAGACCGTAGGCCACCGCGATCAGCCGCCAGTCTACATCTATGAACTCGTCCCAATTGCCACCCAGCAGGGAAATGACAATGCCCATCAGGATCACAGCGGTGAGCACACGCAGCGCCAACGAGATGCGCGAACGATGCTCATGGACCCAGCGTCGGATGGGGGAACGCTGCTTGTGATCGGGTACTTGGGCCGAATTATTCATCCTCACAGCTCCCCTGGGCTAAAAAACCTGGTGTTCGCGGCTCGGCAAAGGGTAAGAAAGACACCAGGCGCGGCGGGCGAATTATAGCAAACAGCCTTCCGCGCGACAATTTCGGCATTCACGCGGCGTGGGGCGCTGCCCCACACCCCGCAAGGGGCACAGCCTCTTGACCCCGCCGCGCTGCGCGCGGCAGAAGTAGGGGGACTTGAGCGGTCGAGGAAGGCCCGCTGCCGGGGAGCGTCTGCCGTCGGGAGGGCGCGCCGCCCGTGCGCCTTACGGCGCACCACGCGCGGCGGATGCCGCGCGTCAGCCGCGCGCAGCGCGGCTCGGCGGCGCGCCCGACGGGTGCTTACCGCAAACGCCCACTCGCGACGGCGAACATTCCCCAAAATGCCTAAGTGTG
>JALSSH010000543.1 GCA_026984385.1 Ardenticatenia bacterium
GCCCATCAGCGCGGCGTACTCCAGCAGGCGGCGCGCGCCGACGCGCATCACGAAGGGCGGCGTCACGCCCTCGCCCGCCGCGCCGAGCGCCAGGGTCGGCACGACCTGCCAGGCCAGCACGCCGCCCAGCAGCGCGCCCAGCGCCACGCCCACGCACATCACAAAAAGTTGTTCCAGCGCCAGACCTTGCACCACGCGCAACGCGGAAAGCCCCAGCGCGCGCAGCACGCCGAACTCGGCGCGGCGTGCCTGGGTGGTGAGCGCGGCGTAAGTCAGCAGGCCGACGACGCTCAGCGTCAGGGCGACCACGAAGGCCAAGTACATCAGCCCAAGCAGCCCCAGCGCCAGCGGATCGGTGCGCAATTTGCGCAGCTCGTCGGCCAACGTGACGCTTTGCAGCAGCACCACGTCCCCGTCGTCGGCGGTGAGCTTTTCGACAAAGGCGTGCACGGCGTCGCGGTCGGTCGGGTTGAGCGCATCTGAGAGGCGCAACCAAACCTCGTCGGCGTAATAGGCGACGCTGGGGCGGCGGTTGAGCCAGTAGAGCAGCTCGCGCGCGTCCACGACCATAAAGGCGTCGCCGCGCGGATCGGCGTCGGTGGGCGGGGTGTCATAGAGCGACGGGTAATAGTCCGTGACCAGCACGGGGCGGAACTGGACGGCGGTGTGGGCGACGTTCACCAGCGTGAAGGGCGGCGCGTCTAGGCTGGCGACCAGGCCGTTTTGTTCCAACACGCGGCGGCTGAGCACGGCGTCGAGCGGCGCGATGGCGGGATAGTTCAGCACCACGCCGACGGTGGAGCGCTGGGCTTCTTGCGCCCATTTGACAAAGAGCGCGTCGCCGCGCGCGGTATCCGAAGGCAGGCGCACGGTGTCAATCTCGCCTTTGGCGGTGGCGCCTCGGTCGTAAAGGAATTCCCAGCCGTCGCGGTCAAAGATGGGGTAGGGCGTGGCCTGGCCGTCGGCGTCAATCAGCGTCAGATCGGCCAGCGTGAGCCGCATCCCGCGCTCGCCGCGAGAACTGGCGCTGCGGTACGTCCAGTAAAACGAAACCAGGCGCAAAGGCGCTTGGGGGGCGGTGTTTAGCGCGGTGAGGTCGGCTGCCATATACACCCAGCCGCTGGGCACAAAGGCCGCCGTTTGGAAGCCCGGGGCGTCGCGCCCGACGCGCTGATATTCGATCTCCACCACGCGCAACGGCGCGCGCAGCCACGCGCCGCTCGCGTCCAGCAAACGCACGCCCAGATCGCTTTGGCGCACCAGGCGGTTGACGCTGGCTTGATACCAAAAGCCCTCCACGCCCGGGCGGTTGACCTCAAAACGCGCCCACACGCCGATCCGTGCGGGCACGCTGGGCAACACTTGGCCGCGCTCCGGCAGGGCGAGCGGCACGTCCGGCGCGTGCGGGGAGTAAACGGGGCCGAGGTCGTCGCGCCAATAGAGCGTTTGGCCGAAGCTGCGCGGGTCAATGGCTAGGAGCGTGCCGCGCAGGTCGCCGCTGAGGCTGGCGCTCAAGTTGACCCCGTCCAGGCGATAGGCGACGCTGGCCGCTTGGACGCCCTCCAGCGCCTGATAGGTGGCTTGGGGGCGGGCGCGGTTGACGTTGAGCCGCGCGTCG
>JALSSH010000544.1 GCA_026984385.1 Ardenticatenia bacterium
GGCTGGGCTGGCGCTACAGCCGCACCATCCACGACCGCGACCTCAACGGGCAGCCGTACCCCGTCCAACCCATCGCCGAAGAGCCGATCTTCAGCTTTACGCTGGCGGACAATCACCCGCACGTGCTGGCGTTGCCTTTTGCTATGCTGGCGATTGGCTTGGCGCTGAACTTAGCGCTTGGCGGGCGCGCGCTGCGCCGCTGGGAATACCCGCTCTACGCGCTTTGGGTGGGCGGCATGGTCTTTGTTAACTCCTGGGACGCGATTTACCTGGTGTTGCTGGTCGGCGCGGAGGCTTTGCGGCGGCTTTTGCGCAACGCCAACGGCGTGCTCCACCCCGCCGACCTGTGGGGCGTGGCGCGCTTTGCGCTCGGGATCGGCTTGGGCACGCTGGCGATCTATTTGCCCTGGTTCGCCTCCTTCACCTCACAGGCCAACGGCGTGCTCCCGAACGTGATCTACCCCACGCGCTGGCAGCAATTTTTCCTACAATTCGGCGTTTTCCTGGTGATCCTGACCGTGTTTCTCCTGCGGGAATGGCGGCGGTCGGGCTGGCGTTTTTATTGGCAAGCGGGGCTTTTTGTGGCTGCGCTGATCGGGGGCGGCGCGGCGCTGCTCACCGTGCTCTTGGGCGTGCGCGCCTGGGGCGACGCGGCGCTCTTCGGCCCGATCTTCACGGGCGCGAACCCTGCGGCGGGTTGGCGAGAGGCGCTGCCGGATATCCTAGCCAAGCGGGTAGCCGCGCTGCCCAGCGAGCTATGGTTATTGCTATTCGTCTTTTTGGTCGCGGGGCGGCTTTTCACCCGACCGGCGCTGCTCGTAGCTCAAGACGCGCCCGAAGCGCCCCCCCAACGCGCTCCGCACACCAGCAACTACGACGCGCCGACCGCGTTCGCGCTGTTGCTTGTGGGCGCGGGCGCGGTGCTGACCTTCGCGCCGGATTTCGTTTATCTGCACGACAACTTCGCCGTGCGCATCAACACGGTTTTTAAGCTCTACTATCAAGGCTGGCTGCTTTTTACGCTGGCGAGCGCCTATGCGCTGTGGGCGCTGTTGGCGGAAACGCCCACGCGCGCGGTTTGGCGTGTGGGGCAGGCGGCTTTCGGAGCGCTGGCCGCGCTGCTGATCCTGGGCGGGATGCTCTACCCGATCTTGGCCGTGCGCGGACGGGTTTGGGTGGAAAACGGGCGCGCGGCCCAAACGGAGCGTATCGCCGCGTGCGAGCGCGGCGAGGACTGGGCGCGGTTGCCGGATGGCTCATGTCCGCAGCAAACGCCCCTGACCCTCGACGGCGAGCCGACCATGGTCCCGCCCGACGAGTACGCCGCCATCGAGTGCTTGCGCGCCCTGGAGCAAAGCGGCGACGCTGTGCTGGTGGAAGCGCCGGGCGGCGCGTACCGCCCGCACGAAAGCCGCTTCAGCGCCCTGACCGGCATCCCCACGCTGATCGGCTGGCGCAACCACGAGGGCCAATGGCGCGGCCCCACCTATCCGGAGGTGATGGACACGCGCTACGAAAACGGCGTCCGTCGTGACCGCGCCACCGACGCCGAGGAGCTTTACACGACCACCGACTGGGCGCGTTTTTGGGCGATTGTAGACCGTTACGGGGTGGATT
>JALSSH010000545.1 GCA_026984385.1 Ardenticatenia bacterium
TGGGCGCAAAGGCCCGTCCAACCACTGCAAAACCGGGCTTCCGAAATATTTTTTCGGGCGCTGGAGTGCCCAGGAAGGTAGATAGGGGCGCATCGCCTCACGCAAGAGCCACTTGTTGCCCCCCACCTTGAGCGCGGGAGGAAGCGTGATCGCAAAATCCAGCAGAGGGCGGTCAAAGAACGGCACGCGCAGCTCCAACGAGTGGGCCATTGTGATCTTGTCGGAAAGCAACAAGCCTTCCGCCGGAAGCCATGTTTGCGCCACGACGGCTTGCGCCACATTGATCGGCTCGGGATCGTCGGCAAGTGCCGCGTTCAACAGTGCGGCGAAGGCGCGTTCTTTGTGTTGGCTGTTCTGCCAGGCGTCCCAAGTTTCCGACGTGTAAAGGGCACGTCGCAACTTATCCGAAAACACATAGCCTTCAAAAGAAGCCATACGCCGCAGTCCCTCTTCGGGCGGCAAAAAGAGCGCGTGCCAGCGTGGGACATAGTACGGTAACGCGCCCAAGATCGGCCAGCGCTTGAACGTCGGTGCGCCGCGTTCCAACGCGCGAAGCAAACGCTCGCCCGCCCAGCTCAACGGCCCCAGCCGCCGCAAGCGTGCATTCCAACGCAGCACACGCGGCCAGGCGCGATGAGCAGGATAGCCGCCGAAAAGTTCGTCTCCGCCGATGCCGCCGAGCACCACCTTGACATCACGCGCGGTCACTTCGGCCAGCGCCTTCAGGCTGATGAAGGCGGGGTCCTCGATTGGCTCGTCGGCGTGATAAACGGCGCTAACCAGGTGTTCCCACCAATCTTCGGCGGTGATGGTGTGTTCGTGATGTTGCGCGCCGAAGTGTGCCGCGATGCGCGCCGCTTGTGCCTGTTCGTTGTCACGTGTGGGGACATCGTAGCCAACCGTGTAGGTACGCACGCTCCCCGGCTCAAACTCGCTCATCAGGGCGAGCACAGTGGCCGAGTCCACCCCGCCGCTGAGGAAAAGCCCCAGCGGAACGTCTGAGCGCAGATGCAAACGCACCGCGTCGCGTAGCAAGGCGCGCGCTTGGCGGATCGCTTCTTCGGCGTTTTGCGGGCGCACGGTGGGTGCTTGCGGATCGCTTGCCGCCTCCCCCCAGCGCCAAAATTGCTTTTGTTCCACTGTGCCCCGACGGGTGTCGATCTGCACATAGTGCCCGGGCGACAGCCTGCGCACATCGGCGAAGAGCGTTTCTTGGCCCAGCATATAGCCGAAGCTGAGGAATGTATCCAGCGCCGAAACGTCCAGCGACAAGTGCACATCCGGCACAGCGGCCAGCGCTTTGATCTCGCTGGCGAAAAAAAGCCGTCCGTTGTGTTGATAGAGATAGAGCGGCTTGATGCCGATATGGTCAACGGCCAACAACAGCCGCCTTCGCGCTGCGTCCCAGAGCGCAAAAGCGTACATGCCGCGCAAATGCGCAAAAAGCCCCAGCCCGTATTGCTCATACAGGTGGGGGATCACCTCAACATCGGTGCGCGTGCTGAAAGTGTGCCCCTGTGCGCTGAGTTCTTCTCGCAGCTCCACATAATTGTAGATTTCGCCGTTGCAAACGACGGCCAACGACCGATCTTCGTTGTAGATCGGCTGGTCGCCGCCGCTGAGGTCAATAATGCTCAGCCGCCGCATTCCCAGCGCGATCCCCTGTGCGTTCAGGTATCCCTCGCCGTCCGGTCCGCGATGGACAAGGCGCGAAGTCATTGCTCGCGCCCAGGCAGGGTTTACGCTGTCGCGTCCGTGAAGGTCCACAATGCCGACTATGCCACACATGGCGGAGATTATACCAGCAACCACAAGCGAAGGGGCATGTTCAGTCTGGATTGTCCGCAAACAAACACGGGGGCGAGCGGTTCACTCGTCCCCGTGTGTGGTTTTCTGAGCGGGAGGCCGGCTTTACGCCTCCTCGATGATCTCGCCTTCCTCGATCTCCGGCTCGCCTTCTAGCACGCTGAAGACCAGGCGGTCGCCTTCCGGCGCCAAGTCTGCGTAGACCGTGTCGCCGTCCATGATGCGCCCCTCCAAAATCTCCAGCGCCAGCGGGTCTTGCAGCTCGCGCTGCAAGGTGCGCTTGAGCGGGCGCGCGCCGTAGACCGGATCGTAGCCGTGTTCGGCCAGGAAGGTTTTGGCCTCTTCGCTGAGCACCAGCTTGATCCGTCGTTCGGCCAGCAGCTCTTCCAGGTGGCGGAGCTGAATATCCACGATCTGCTTGATATGCTCTGGCGTCAGGCTGTGGAAGAGCACGATCTCGTCAATACGGTTCAGGAACTCCGGTCGGAAGGTGCGGTCTAGCTCGGCCATCACCGCCGCGCGCACCTTGGCAGGGTCTTCGCCCGCCATCTCCTTGATCAGGTGGCTGCCGACGTTGCTGGTCATAATGATCACGGTGTTGCTAAAGTCCACCGTGCGCCCGTGCCCGTCGGTCAAGCGGCCTTCGTCCAGCAGTTGCAAAAACAGGTTGAAGACCTCCGGGTGGGCTTTTTCGATCTCGTCGAAAAGCACCACTGCATACGGGCGACGGCGTACCGCTTCGGTGAGTTGCCCGCCTTCCTCATAGCCCACATACCCGGGCGGCGCGCCGATCAGCCGCGCGACGGTGTGCCGTTCCTGATACTCGCTCATGTCGATCCGCACCATCGCGTCCGGATCGTCGAACAGAAACTCGGCCAGCGCACGCGCCAACTCGGTTTTGCCCACGCCGGTGGGGCCGAGGAAGAGAAACGTCCCCATCGGGCGACGCGGGTCTTGCAAGCCCGCGCGCGCACGCCGCACCGCGTTACTGACCGCGCGGATCGCCTCATCTTGGCCGACGATGCGCTGATGCAGCCGCTCTTCCATCTTCAGCAGCTTTTCGATCTCGCCTTCTAGCAGGCGCGAAACGGGGATGCCCGTCCACTCGCTGACGACGGTGGCGATCTCGTCCGCGTCTACTTCTTCCTTCAGCAGCGCGCCTTCGGCTTGCAGCTCTTGCAAACGCGCTTCGTGTTCGGCCAGCTCTTGTTCCAAGCGTGGCAGCTCGCCGTAACGCAAGCGCGCCGCCGTTTCTAGGTCGCCGAGCCGCTCGGCGCGCTCCAGCTCTACGCGCAGCTCGTCGATCTGCGCTTTGGTGTTGCGGATCGCTTCGATGGCGGCTTTTTCCTGTTGCCAGCGCGCGGTCAGCGCGGCGGCCTTTTCGCGCAGATTAGCCAGTTCGGCTTCCAGCGCTTTGAGCCGCTCTTTGGAGGCCTTGTCGCGCTCCTTTTGAGCGCCTCGCGCTCGATCTCAAGCTGCATAATCTGCCGCTCGACTTCGTCCAGCTCTTGCGGCTTGGAGTCGATCTCCATACGCAAGCGGCTGGCCGCCTCGTCGATCAGGTCAATGGCCTTGTCCGGCAAGTGGCGGTCCGGGATGTAGCGATGGCTGAGCACCGCCGCCGCGATCACAGCGCTATCCTGGATGCGCACGCCGTGATGCACCTCGTAGCGTTCCTTCAGTCCGCGCAAGATGCTGATCGTGTCCTCGACGCTTGGCTCGTCCACAAAGACGGGCTGGAAGCGACGTTCGAGCGCGGCGTCTTTTTCGATATATTGACGATATTCGTCCAGCGTGGTCGCGCCGATGCAGCGCAGCTCACCGCGCGCAAGCATCGGTTTGAGCATGTTGCCGGCGTCCATTGCGCCTTCGGCTTTGCCCGCGCCGACGATGGTGTGCAGCTCGTCCAAGAACAAGACAATCTGGCCGTCGGAGTCGGAGACTTCCTTCAGCACGGCCTTGAGCCGCTCTTCAAACTCGCCGCGAAATTTAGCGCCCGCGATCAGGCTGCCCATGTCCAGCGCCACAATGCGCTTATCCTTCAAGCCTTCCGGCACGTCGCCGTTGACAATGCGTTGGGCCAGCCCCTCGACGATAGCCGTCTTGCCGACACCCGCCTCGCCGATGAGCACCGGGTTGTTTTTGGTGCGGCGACTGAGCACTTGGATCACGCGACGGATTTCCTCGTCACGCCCGATCACAGGGTCGAGCTTGCCTTGCCGCGCCAGCGCGGTGAGGTCACGCCCGTATTTTTCCAGCGCGGCGTAGGTGCTTTCCGGCTCTTGGCTGGTGACGCGCTGCCCGCCGCGAATTTCCGCCAGCGCACGCAACACCGCGTCCCTGTCCACCCCGTGCCGCGCCAACAAGCCGCCCACCGTTGGATCGTCGGTGAGGGCAAGCAAAATATGCTCGGTGCTGACGTATTCGTCGCGCATTTTGCGCGCTTCTTTTTCCGCTTGCGTCAGCGTGTTGATCACAGCGCGGCTGGCGCCCACTTGTGCGCCGCCGTAAACTTGCGGGCGGTTCGCCAACAGATTTTCAACATCCATGCGCACCGCGTCCGGGCGCGCGCCGATCTTGCTGATCACTTGCGGCACGACGCCGTCCGATTGCTGAAGCAGAGCTTGGAGCAAGTGCGCCGGTTCAAGTTCGCTGTGGTTATTTTCTTCAGCCAGGCGTTGAGCGGCCATCACCGCCTGCTGAGCTTTGGTCGTAAATTGATTCAGGTCCATAGTCGTCCCCCGATCATGCCTCCCTGGTTTAGTGTCTTTCTCAGTGTACGGGCGGCTTGTAAGAAGGGCGTCTGAGGCGCGTTAGAGGCATATCAATTCGGCGGGTCTGTGGAGATTATCCTATGCCCTGTGCGCTTTTTCGGCGAAAAAGCGCGCCTAAAGCCCGCTTTGCCCAACTGCACCTTGCGCGCAGTTGGACAAGAACGCTCTTCATGCTGCTGGAACGGTGCAGCGAGGGGGTATTTTCTCCGCGAATTTCCGTTGACCGAGCGGGCGCACTGTGCTATATTGGCTGTAGACAAATCGTTTTGGCACTTTCTAACTCCTAAATCTACATCATCCACATATTGTTAGCCTATCCAACCCTCAAGCTGTGACAGCATGGGACTTCACATGTGGGTTACCAAACCCTGTATCACCCCTGGCGCACGACACCACCCCATAGAGTGGGTGCGCCGAAGTCCCTCGCCCACAGCCTGAGGCCTCAAGTGGAGACGCACTCAATGGACATAGCCGAACTGGAGATGCAAACCCTGGAAACCTTACGCGACATGGCCCGCGAAGCTGACATTGCAGGGTTCAGCCGTATGAAAAAGCAGGATTTGATCCTGCGCCTTTTGCGTGACAAAGCCGAAAGACAGGGCCACGAGCTGCGCGGCGGCATTTTAGAGATCACCGACGACGGCATCGGCTTTTTGCGCACCGACCACTACCTCCCCGGCCCAAATGATATTTACGTCAGCCAAACCCAAATCCGCCGTTTTGGGTTACGCACCGGCGATATGGTCATCGGTCAGGTGCGCCCACCCAAAGACTCGGAAAAATATTACGGCTTGCTGCGCGTGGAAGCGGTCAATGGGCTAGACCCCGAACAGGTCAAACATCGTGCACGCTTTGATGACCTGACCGCTATTTTCCCTGAAGAACGCTTTATCCTAGAAACCAGCCCACGTATTCTTTCTACCCGTTTGCTTGACCTCATCGCGCCTATCGGGCGCGGGCAACGCGGCCTTATCGTCAGCCCGCCCAAAGCCGGCAAAACCACCGTTCTGAAGGAAATCGCCAACGCCATCAGCCAAAACTATCCGGATGTGCATTTGCTGGTTGTGTTGATCGGCGAGCGTCCGGAAGAAGTGACCGACATGGACCGTTCGGTGCAAGCCGAAGTGGTCAGCAGCACCTTTGACGAGCCGGTTGCTTACCATGTGCGCGTTTCGGAAATGGCACTGGAACGCGCGAAACGCCTGGTGGAATCCAAGCGCCACGTGGTCATTTTGCTGGATAGCATCACTCGCCTGGCTCGCGCTTATAACTTGGTCGTGCCGCCGAGCGGACGCACGCTCACCGGCGGCCTAGACCCTTCCGCGCTGTACCCGCCCAAACGTTTTTTCGGCGCAGCGCGTAATGTGGAAGAAGGCGGCAGCCTGACGATCATCGCCACGTGCCTGGTCAAAACCGGTAGCCGTATGGACGATGTGATCTATGAGGAATTCAAGGGCACGGGCAACATGGAGTTGCATCTTTCCCGCGAATTGCAAGAGCGGCGTATCTTCCCCGCCTTTGACATTATGCAATCGTCCACGCGCCGCGAAGAACTGCTATTGGGGCCGGATATCTTGCAGCGCGTTTGGACTATGCGCCGCATGTTAGTTCAGATGACTCAGCCGCCCGCCAACTACGACACCGCCAGCGCAACCGAGGCGTTGCTCAACCGCTTGCGGCATACCGACTCCAACGAACAATTCTTGGAGGAACTCACCGAAGGGGTCTAAGCCCTGGCCCTATCTTGCCAAAAACTTTTTCGCGTTTCCGATACCCCTCACTCTGCATCTTCGGGGGAGGAAAAGGTCAGCGAGGCGATAAAGGGATCGAAAACGGCTTGTTGGTATGCCTCAAAGCCATCTTTCGGCGCGCTGACAGAAACCAACACCCAACCTCCGCTCGGGTGCGGCATCAGATAAGTGAGGCTGACGGTTTCGGGACGCTCCAAGCGTAAAATCACCATTTGGCGCGCGGGGTCAAAAGCGATCTTCTTACCGCCCAATCGTCGCAACACGGCGGACGACGCGCGCAGCGTATCGGTTACATCCTCGGGAATATTCCATCGCTCCGCAAAATAGGCTGCCGGCCCTGCGGTGATAAAGATGCGTGCTTGGCCGTCTGTGGTGTAAACGATATGGTCGTTGATGGGGAGAAAGGCGCTCCATCCCTCCGGTACGTGTGCGTTCACGCCAAAGGGCAGTTGGCTTTGCGCTTCGGCGGTTGCGGCTTGGGCCGACGTAGGCGACGGTGTGGCGGTGGGCAAAGCTCCGGGCAGCTCTTCGATCACTTCGACGCTTTCGAGCAGCGGCTCGACCATGTTCTGCGCATAGTCCGCCAACGCATCCGACGGCGCGCTCAGCGAGACAAGCAGCCATTCGGCGCTGTCCGCCCCCGAGCGAAGTTGTTGCAAGAAGAGCATCCCCTGCTGTCCCTCTTTCGCAGGAAGCAAAATCGGCACGGCGGCTTTGTCGGCAAAACTGCGCAGTTGTCCGCCTGTATGAGCGGCCAAGGCGCTTGCTGCGGCTAATAAGCGCGTCTCGTTAGCCGATATACCCCAGCCGTGCTCGGCGAAATAGGCCGAATCTCCGCGATAAATGTAAAGATGCGCTGTGCCATCGGTCATATAGAGCCAATGGGGTGATGGTTGGTGCAGCGGTTGCCAATCTTCGGGCAGAGTGAAGCGCAAGCCGAGCGCACTTTCAGCGCTCCCCACCGTCGCAGGGGTTGTTGGCGTCGCTTCAACGGTCCCCGTCGGCGGGACGGGCGTCGGCGTGGCGCTGGGCAAAGCCTGAGCGGTGGCCGTCGCGTTCTGCACAATCCGCGTCACGGTCAGCAACACGGGGAGCGGTGTGGGCGTCCCCGTCGGCGAGACGGGCGTCGGCGTGGCGCTGGGCAACGCCTGAGCGGTAGCCGTCGCGTTCTGCACAATCCGCGTCACGGTCAGCAGCACGGGGAGCTGTGTGGGCGTCCCCGTCGGTGAGACGGGCGTCGGCGTGGCGCTGGGCAAAGCCTGAGCGGTGGCCGTCGCGTTCTGCACAATCCGCGTCACGGTCAGCAACACGGGGAGCTGTGTGGGCG